>RFJX01000217.1 GCA_003694425.1 Gammaproteobacteria bacterium | reverse complement strand
TTCTCACCAATGACCAGGGACTGCGCCGACTGCGGGAGGCAGGACTCGAGATCTGGCTGTTCGGGGAACCGCGCTGAGCCGGTTCATCAAGCACATGTTGCAGTATGGGGAGATCGTGAGAACCGTTGATCGATACAGGCGCCATGATGAAGACATCCTCCTGAGCGAGCCGGGATAACGGACTTGTACTACGACTACTTCGGCCTCAGGCATCCTCCGTTCCGGATCACGCCGGATACCAGCCTCTTCTTCCCCGGCGGCAACCGCGGCGCGGTGCTCGAGGCCCTCGTCTACGCCATCACCCATGGCGAGGGGATCGTGAAGGTGGTGGGGGAGGTCGGTTCCGGCAAGACCATGCTCTGCCGGATGCTGGAACAGGAGCTGCCGGAAAACGTGGAGGTGATCTACCTCGCCAACCCCTCGCTCTCTCCGGACGACATCCTCCACGCCATCGCCTTCGAGCTGGGGCTCACGCTCGAGCCGGGGGCCGACCGGCTGGCGGTGATGCAGAAGCTGCAGGAGCACCTGCTGCGCCGCCACGCCGAGAACCGTCAGGTGGTGATGTTCGTCGAGGAGGCCCAGGGCATGCCGCTCGCCACCCTGGAGGAGATCCGCCTGCTCTCGAACCTCGAGACCTCCCAGCACAAGCTGCTGCAGATCGTCCTGTTCGGCCAGCCGGAGCTGGACGAGAACCTGGCGCTGCCGCAGATCCGCCAGCTCCGGGAACGGATCACCTATTCCTTCGACCTGGCGCCGTTCCGCCAGGAGCAGGTGCGGGACTACCTCAACAGCCGGCTGCGCGCCTGCGGCTGCAATACCGACGGGGTCTTCACCCCGGGGGCGGTCAGGGCCATCACGCGTTATTCACAGGGGCTGCTGCGCCGGATCAACATCCTCGCGGACAAGGCGATGCTGGCGGCCTACGCCGAGGGTTCCCGCCGGATCCGGGGCCGGCACGTGCGCGTTGCCGCCCGGGACAGCGAATTCCGTAACGGCACCGGTATCCGCCGGGCCCTGGCCGCCCTTCTGCTGCTGGCCCTGCTCGGCGCCGGTGCCTGGTTGCTGGTGGAGAGGCTCACCACACCGGGGGAGCCCCGTCCGGTGGCCGCGGCACCCGCCGCCGCGCCGCCGGACCAACCGCCCCCTGCCGCGGCGGAACGGGAGTCCCCGGCTGCGAGACCACCGGTCGCGGCGGGCCCTGAAGGCGGTGATGCGGGAGCGCAGGGGGGGCTGACCGCGCGGCAGGAGGCGGTGGTCGAGGGGCTCCGGCCGCTGCTCGAGGACCCGGTGGACCCGGTCACCCTCCGGGGGCTGTAGCCACCCGATGACGGTTATCTGACGCCCGGTCCAGACCCCGAGCCGGGGTCTTGAGTACATTTTCTTTTAGTTTTATTGGCTTGTCATGCTTTCATAATGTGCTATCTTAAGCACATGGCCCCTGGTGCGAAGCTTGCTTCAATGTAGAGGGATCAACTGCTGTTACCATGATCCATCATGGGAACGGCCCCAACCGTTGTGGGGAATGATGTGCGCACGCGTATCCTGATTGCAGTCTGCGCCAGCCTGGTGCTGGCGGCCTGTTCCCAGATGGTGCCCAAGCCGCCGGAGCCCTCGGAGCAGCACCTTCGGCCCCAGGCGGCAAATCCGCCGGGCGAGGCCCCGGAGGTGGTCACCACCGCCCCCTACGTGCCGCCGCCGGAGCCGCAGCCGCAGGCGGAACGCTATACGCTGGTGGTGAGCGAGGTCCCGGTGAAGGAGGTGCTGTTCGCCCTGGCCAGAGACGCCGAGGTGAACGTGGACATCGACCCGAAGGTGGCCGGCACCGTCACCCTCAACGCCGTCGACCAGACCCTGCCGCAGATCCTCGACCGCATCGCCCGCCAGACCGACATCCGCTGGGAGCGCCACGACGACACCATCGTGGTTCAGCCGGACACGCCCTATCTGCGTAGCTATCGTGTGGACTACATCAATATGAACCGTCGCAGCGAGGGAACGGTCAAGGTGGCCACGCAGATCGAGTCGGTCGTTGAAGGAGGGGAGTCAACCGGAGGCAGCAACAACTCCACCACCGATCTGAAGGGGATCTCGGACAACCGGTTCTGGGAGACCCTCGTGCGCAATGTCGGGGCGATCCTTGGGGAAGAGATCCAGACCGGTCAGGGATTGCCGATGACAAATGATGTAATCCCGAATCCGGAGTCCGGGGTGCTCAACGTACGCGCCACTGCCAAACAGCATGAACAGGTACAATCCTTTCTCGACAAGGTGTTGGAAAATGCGCGCCGACAGGTGATGATCGAGGCTACCCTCCTCGAGGTCGATCTGAGCGATCAATATCAGGCAGGTATCGACTGGTCTCTGATCGCCAACCAGATAGCCGGATTCGGTTTCCGCACGAACTCTCTTACGGCCGCGATTCCCGGCCTGACCAACCAGCCGAATCCCCTGGTCGCATTGTCATTCCAGAACGCCAAGGATGTTGCCAATCCTGTCACACCGGGCAGAAAGATCCAGGCGACCATAAACCTGCTTCACCAGTTTGGTGACGCCAAGGTGCTTTCCAGCCCGAAGCTGATGGTCATGAACAACCAGTCTGCGGTGCTGAAGGTCGCGGAGAATCGGGTCTATTTCACCATCGAGGCCGAAACCACACAGAACCAGACGAATACACTGACAACCTTCACCACCACGCCCCATACGGTGCCAGTAGGGTTCGTGATGACCATCACCCCGCAGATCAGCCACAATGACGAAGTTATTCTTGATGTGCGGCCTACCATCTCTCGGGTGATCGGTACAGTCGAGGACCCCAATCCCAATCTCAAGAACCCGGCGGTGGTCGGGGCCAATCCGATTACCAGTCTGATCCCGGAGATATCCGTGAAGGAGATGCAATCGATCCTCAACCTGCGGGATGGCGAGATCGCCGTGCTCGGTGGACTGATGCAGGACCAGGTCAGGCTGAACAAGAACAAGATCCCGCTGCTTTCCGACCTGCCCGTGCTTGGTGACAGCCTGTTCACCAGCGATGCGAGCAACAATGTCAAGAGTGAGCTGGTGATCTTCCTGCGCCCCGTGGTCGTGAAACAGCCGGGCCTGCAGGGCGACCTGGCCGATTACCGTCCCTACCTGGAGAAGCGGGTAGGCAGTGCGGCGCCTCAGTGAGTGAGTAAGCAGCCATGAGCCTGTTGATGGATGCCCTGAAGAAGGCCGAGGAGGAGAAGAAGCGCGCCGCCGGTGCGGGGCTGGAGGAGGGCTCCGAAGAGACCCTCGGCAGCGGCACCGTGCCCGAAACTACGCCGGAGCAGGAGGATTCCACGGGTACCATCAGCCAGGAACAGCTCGATCTTCATGCCTCGACCCTCTCCCTGGAGCCGATCGAGGACGAGGCCGCGCAGGCGGAGAGCGAGGAGGTGCCCGCCTCCGAGGAGCCCACCGGGGAGGGGCTGGAGCTGGAACAGACCCGGGAAGAGGCGTTCGAGGGCGGTGAGGACTCCACCGTCACCAGCCAGCGGCGGCTGGATACCGGGGAGTATGACCAGGAATCGACCCTGCCCTCCGAGCGCACCATCAAGTCCTCGCTGGACGACTATTTCGACGCCTCCCAGTCGATGCGCCGCCCTGGGGTGGCGGCGGTGGGAGACGAGACCATCCGCCAGCCCATCGACAGCGGGATCGGCGATGTCACCCAGGGGACCGCGCAGACGGTCTTCGTCGCCGGCCGGGGCCGTGGCGGCAGCGCCCTGAAGTGGGCCGCCTTCCTGGTCCTGGTGCTGGCCCTGACGCTGGGATCGGCCGGTTTCTACTTCTACCTGCAGACACCGAGCAGCACCCTGTTCCCCGCGCCCCGGGTGGCGACTACCACCGCCCCGGCCAGCCCGCCAGTGGCCGCAGCCTTCCCCGAGGACACGCTTGCCGAGGCCCGCGCGGTGGTGGCGCAGGCATCGGCCGGGTCCGAAGCACCGGAACCGGAGACAGCCGCCACGGCGGTAGTGGAGGAAACCGCCCCCGCCGTACCGGAGCCTGCAGAGGCCGCCCCGCCGGCCGAACCTCCTGTAAAGGCGGCGACGGCATCCACCGCGGAGGAGACGGTGCCTTCCGGAGCGGCGGTGGCCGAGGCGGCCCAGGTCGGTTCCGGTGCCACCGCGGCGCCGCCCGCGCCCGCTGCGGCGGAACCGGCGGCGAAGGCGGCACCTCACCCGCCCGCGGAGTTCTCCGAACTGGCGAAGGTGGCGGCGGAGCCTGCCCCCGCCGCCGACATCAAGCCGCTGGTGCTGCGCCCGCGGATGCTCCAGATCACCCGCAGCCGGCCGCAACCGGAGGTGGACCGGCGCCTCGAGCTGGCCTATGCGGCATGGCAGGGGGGCGACCTGCGCCAGGCCGCGCGGCTCTACCGGCAGGTGCTGGAGAGCCGGCCCGGGCAGCGTGATGCCCTCCTGGGACTGGCCGCCATCGCCCTGCGCGAGGGGGACCTGGAGCGGGCCCATGACTACTATCGCCAGGTGCTGTCCCGGGACCCGAAGGACCCGGTGGCCAGTGCCGGTCTGTTCGCGATCGAAGGGGGCGTGGATGGCGGCAGCGTCACCGAGGCCCGGCTGAAGATGCTGCTGGAGGAAACGCCACGGGCGGCCCATCTCCACTTCAGCCTGGGCACCCTCTATGCGCGGGAGCGACGCTGGCCGGAGGCGCAGGAGGCCTTCTTCAACGCCTTCAGCGCCGACCCCACCAATCCGGATTATGCCTACAATCTCGCGGTCAGCCTCGACCGGCTGCACCAGTACCAGACTGCGCTGCAGTACTACGGCAAGGCACTCGAGCTCGCAGCCTCGAGGCCGGCCGCCTTCGATCCGACGGCGGCCCGGGCCCGCATCGCCACCCTCGGCGGGTTCGCCTCGAACGGCTGATGCCGGCGTGAGCAGGGACGACCGCACCCTCCGCATCGGCGAGCTCCTGGTCCAGCGTGGCGTGGTCACCCCGGACCAGGTGGAGATCGCGCTCACCGAGCAGCAGAAGAACCCCGATCACCTCGGCCGCATCCTGGTGCGGCTCGGGTTCGCCACCGAGGCGGTCATCCGCGACGTCCTGGGGGGGGCCCTCGGCCAGCGCAGCGTCGACCTCTCGAAGGCGGTGGCCGATCCCGATGCGATCCGGCTGATCCCCAAGGAGATGGCCCGTCGCCTCGGGGTATTGCCGCTCACCTACGACGCCGGGAAGCAGCAGCTGGTGCTGGCCATGAGCGACACCTTCAACGTGGTGGCCCTTGACCAGATCGCCGCCCATGTGGGTGAGGAGATCGAGCTGGTGCCGGTGCTCGCGGGCGAGACCGCGATCGGCGAGGCGATCGACCGCTTCTACGGCTTCGAGCTCTCGGTGGACGGGATCCTGCGCGAGATCGAGACCGGCGAGATCGACTACGCGAGCCTCGAGGTGGAGAGCGAGGAATACAGCCAGCCGGTGGTGCGGCTGGTCAACGCCCTGCTCGCCGACGCGGTCAAGCGCGGCGCCTCGGACATCCACTTCGAGCCGGAGGAGGGGTTCCTCCGCTTCCGCTACCGTATCGACGGGGTGTTGCGCCAGATCCGCAGCCTGCACAGGAACTACTGGTCGGCCATCGCCGTGCGCATCAAGGTGATGGCGGGGATGGACATCGCCGAGAACCGGGCGCCGCAGGACGGCCGCATCTCGCTGGAACTCAGCGGCCGCCAGATCGATTTCCGCGTCTCCACCCTGCCCACCATCCACGGCGAGAACATCGTCCTGCGCATCCTCGATCGGCAGAAGGGGATCGTCGCCCTGGACCAGCTCGGGCTGTCCGACCAGGTGCTCAACCAGCTGATGCTGATGGTGGCCCGGCCGGAGGGGATCATCCTGGTCACGGGCCCCACCGGGTCGGGCAAGACCACCACCCTCTATTCGTTGCTGAACCATCTCAATACCGAGGGGGTCAACATCATGACCCTCGAGGACCCGGTAGAGTATCCGATGAACCTGATCCGGCAGAGCTCGGTCAACGACGCGGTGCGACTCGATTTCGCCAGCGGGATCCGCAGCCTGATGCGGCAGGACCCGGACATCATCCTGGTGGGCGAGATCCGCGACGAGGATACGGCGAACATGGCCTTCCGCGCCGCCATGACCGGCCACCAGGTCTTCTCCACCCTGCACACCAACTCCGCCATCGGTGCGATCCCGCGGCTGCTCGATATCGGCGTGCGGCCGGACATCATGTCCGACAACATCATCGGCATCATGGCCCAGCGGCTGGTGCGCAAGCTCTGTACCCGCTGCCGCGAGCCCTACGAGCCCAGTGACCTGGAGCGGCGTCTGCTCGGGCTCAAGACCGGGGCCCGGGGACACGTCATCTACCGCGCCAGGGGGTGCAACGAGTGCGACAATGTCGGTTACCGCGGACGCACCGCGCTGATGGAGGTGCTACGCTTCGAGGATGAACTGAACGAGCTGGTGGCCCGCGGCAGCACCCTGCGCAATATCATGCGCACCGCGGTGACCAAGGGTTTCAAGCCGCTCCCCGACGTGGGTGTCGAGCGGGTGCTCGACGGCACCACCAGCCTGGACGAGATCAGCCGCGTGATCGATCTTACCGCGCGGCTCAAGTGATGGACGGGCAGACGTAACGGATGGAAGTCTTCCAGTACAAAGCGGTCAACCGGAGGGGGCGCGTGATCACCGGCCGGGTGGACGCCGTCAACGAGGGCGACCTCGAGGTGCGCCTCTCCCGCATGGGGCTGGACCTGGTCAACTACAAGGTCATGCGCCAGGCCCGCAAGGGCATGACCGGACAGGGCATCCGCCGCATCGAGCTCATCACCTTCTGTTTCCATCTGGAGCAACTGGTGCGGGCCGGGGTCCCGATCCTGGAGGGGCTCGCCGACCTGCGCGACAGCATCGACAATCCCCGTCTGCGCGAGGTGACCGCCGCCCTCATCGAATCCATCGAGGGTGGCCGGACGCTCTCCGATGCGATGCGCGACTTCCCGGCGGTATTCAACCCCGTGTTCGTCAATCTCATCCGGGTCGGGGAGCAGAGCGGCGAGCTGGCGAAGGTGCTGCGCTATCTGACCGATACCCTGAAGTGGCAGGACGAGCAGGCCGCCCTGACCAAGAAGCTGTTCATGTACCCGGCCTTCGTCGGCCTCGTGGTCACCGGCGTGCTCTTCTTCCTGATGGCCTACGTGGTCCCGCAACTGCTGCAGTTCATCACCACCATGGGGCAGGAGCTGCCGCTGCACACCCGCATCCTGATCGCGGTCTCCCACGTGATCTCCACCTACTGGTATCTCGTGCTCGGGATTCCGATCGTGCTGGCCGTCGCCATCGTGGTGCTGGCACGGGTGAGCCCCGGGGTGCGCCTGCTGGTGGATGACCTCAAGCTGCGTCTGCCGGTCCTGGGGCCGATCCTGAAGAAGGTGATCCTGGCCCGCTTCACCAATTTCTTCGCCATCATGTATGCCTCCGGCATCACGGTGCTCGACGCTATCCGCATGAGCCGCGACATCGTCGGCAACCGGGCGGTCGAGGAGGCGCTCGATGCCGCCGCCGAGCGGATCGCCGACGGCCAGGGGATCAGCCGCAGC
>RFJX01000216.1 GCA_003694425.1 Gammaproteobacteria bacterium | reverse complement strand
GTTGTCGGTTGTCAGTAGTCAGTAGTCAGTTTTCAGTCATCGGTTGGGGGGCTCTTGAACAGGCCGGATAGCAGTACAGGCAAGGAGTCGCTCGCTGAGCTTGCGGAATCGCTGGCAGGGCGGGTGCTCCTGTTCGGGGCGCCGGGGACCGGCAAATCCACCCTGGCGGGGGCCCTCGCCCGGGAGCTGGCCGCCCGGGGGCGGGCCTGCTGGTGCCTCGGAGCCGATCCCGGAAATCCGGCCTTCGGCATTCCCGGTACCGTCTCCCTGGGGGAGTGGCGGGAGAGATGGCGGCCGATCGCCTGGGAACCGCTCTGCACCCTGGACGCGGGGCGGTTCCGGCTGCCGCTGGTGGCGGCCGTGGCCCGCCTCCTGGTGCAGGCCGGTCCGGGGGTGCTGCTGGTGGACACCCCCGGTGTGGTGAGGGGCGTGGCCGGCCGGGAGCTGCTCGGTGCGCTGGTCAGGGAGGTCCGGGTGGAGAAGATCCTCGCCCTGGGCAGGGGAGGGCGCTGGCCGCTGGAGGCGGAGCTGCGGGCCCAGCCCTGTGAGCTCCTGCTGCTGGAGGCGCCGGCGGCGGCGCAGCGGCCGGGGGACCTGGCCCGGGCGCGGCTGCGCACCCGGCTCTGGGAGGAGCATCTGGCGACCTCCTCCCACTGCGCCCTGCCGCTGGCAGGGCTGAACCTGACCGGCACACCACCCCCCACGGACCTGCCCGATGCCTGGACCGGCCGCCAGGCGGCCCTGCTGCGCCAGGGCCGCTGCCTGGCCCTGGGCGAGGTGGAGGGGCTCGATGGCGGCGCGATCGCCCTGCGCCTGCCGGCCCCCGCGTCCGCTGTCTCGCTGGCCGATGCGGATACCCTGCTGGTGCGGGATGCGCGCCGTGACGAACATGGCCTGTTGCGCACGGCCCCACCCTTTCTGAGCCAGAAGGAGCGGCGGGCACCGGCGGCGACCCCGCCGCGCATGCCGCCACCCGAGGCCCCGCTCACGGGGCGGATGGGGGCGGTCGATTTCACCCTGGTCAACGGGGTCTTCGGCGACCCCCTGCTCCATCTGCGCTTCCGCCACCTGGGCCGCAGCCTGCTGTTCGACCTGGGGGAGGGTTCGCGCCTCTGGGCCCGGCTGGCGCATCAGGTCTCGGACATCTTCATCTCCCACGCCCACATGGACCACCTCAGCGGCTTCATCTGGCTGCTCAGGTCGCGCCTCGGCGAGTTCCCGCCCTGCCGCATCCATGGTCCACCGGGGCTGGCGGGACACATCGACTGCCTGATCCGGGGCTTCCTCTGGGACCGGATCGGGGACAACGGCCCGGAGTTCGAGGTGCGGGAACTGCACGGAGGATGGATCCGGCGCAGCCGGCACAAGGCGGGGCGAGCGGGGATGCAGGCGCTGGACCCGCTGCCGGTGGAGGAGGGGCTGCTGCTGGCGGAGCCGGGCTTCCGGGTGCGGGCCATCGAGCTGGACCACCATACCCCGGTACTGGCCTTCGCCCTGGAGCTGGATCGCACCCTCAACATCCGCAAGGACCGTCTGCTGGCCCGGGGGCTGGAGCCCGGTCCCTGGCTGACGGAACTGAAGCAGCGGGTGCTGGAAGGCGAACCGGATCGACTGCTCCTCCTGCCGGATGGCGGCAGGGTGCGGGTGGCCGACATCGCGCCGGATCTGCTACTGATAAATCCTGGAAAGAAGCTTGTGTATGTGACTGATATATTTGATAGCAAATCCAACAGGGTGCGGCTGATCCCCTTTGCCCGCAATGCCCACACCCTGATCTGCGAGGCCTGTTTCGCCGAGGCGGAGGCGGAGAACGCCGCCCGCAACGGCCACCTCACCACCCGCGCCTGTACCGAGATCGCCACGGCCGCCGGGGTGGGGCGCCTCTATCCCTTCCACTTCTCCCGCCGCTACCAGCAGGACCCGGACCTGCTGCTGCGGGAGCTGCGCGAGGGCTTCCCCCGCGTGGTCTGCCCGCCCGCCTGGCCGGCATGAACCGCCGGGGTTCCCGGAGGAGGAGATCGGGTCCATAATGATTGTTGAAGATTTCAACAATGGAGGTGGATCATGGCAACCGTCAATTACTCCGTCCCCGACGAGGTCAAGGAGGCCTTCAACCGAGCCTTCGCCGGCGAAAACAAGAGCGCCATCATCGCCCGCCTGATGCGGCAGGCGGTGGAGGAGAAGGAGCGTGCGAAATTGCGCAGGGAGGCAGTGAAGCAGATCCTGGAGTTGCGCAAACGAGCGCCTGCCGTGACGGATGAGGATATCCGTGCGGCACGGGAAGAGGGGCGACCATGAGGATCGTGGTCGACGCAAGCGTGTCGGCAAAGTGGTTCCTGCAGGACGACGAGGACCATCTTGCGGAATCCATTCGGTTGCTCCGCGCCATCGAGACTGGCAGGACGGAGGCCGTCCAGCCCCCGCACTGGCTGGCGGAGGTAGCCGCAGTATTGACTCGCAGGTTCCCGCAGTCCGCTGAGGTGGCGACGGACCTGCTGATCGGTCTTGGCCTGGACATCGCGGAAGACCCGGAGATATATCGCCGGGCCGTCCGATTGTCATGGCAACTGAATCATCACCTGTTCGACACCCTCTATCACGCCGTGGCCCTGGAGCATGGTGCCACCCTGGTGACCGCCGACCGTGGCTACTGGCGCAAGGCCGCCGACCAGGGCCACATCGCGCTGCTGGAGTCCTTTTCCACGGACTGAACCCGCCGGATTGATCACCACCTGCCGGGGCCCCTATACTAACCGACCGTTCGGTCAGTAAGGGGGATCCGGAGTGAATCAGAGCGCGAGGCAGGCCCTGCGCCGCGGCGAAGGGACAGCGGCGATCCTCGAGGCGGCGGAGGCGCTCTTCTCGGAGCAGGGCTTCGACGCGGTCTCCCTGCGTCAGGTGGCCGAACAGGCCGGCGTCTCCAAGGCCAACATCATCCACCACTTCGGCAGCAAGGAGGGGCTCTACATCGCGGTCCTGCGCGGTGCTGTCGAGCGCTGCGATGCCCTGCTCGAATCCCTCGAGGAGGGCGAGCCTCTGGAGCGGCTGCGCAGCTACACCCGTGAGAACCTGCGCCAGATGTTCGACCAGCCCGAGGCCTACCGTCTGCTCCTGCGCGAGGTCCTGGAACATGGCCAGGAGCGGGGGCGCGAGCTTGCCACCCGGGTGGTGGGCGAGAGCTTCGCGCGGCTGGTTGCACTGGTCCGGGAGGGGCAGGATGCCGGGGCCCTGCGGCGCGAAATCGACCCGGGGCTGATGGCCATCGTGCTGGTCGCCTGCAAGGTGTTCCTGTTCCAGGCCGGCGGGGTGTTGCGCCATCTGCCCGGGGCGGAGGTCACGCAGGACCCCGATCGCTACATGGAGGCGGTGATGACGCTGCTGCTCGAGGGGGCGAGGTGATGAGGATCACAGGCCTGCTCCTCGGACTGACGCTGTCCTTCACGGCCGCGGCGGCGACGCCGGTTACGGTCACGCAGGCCGCTAGCGAGACCCTGGCGGTGACCGAGAGCGCCGTCGGCACCATAGAGGCCCTCTACGCGCCCACGGTCGCCGCCGAGGTGGCCGCCCGCGTGGTAGCGGTCGAGGTGGAGGAGGGAGAGGAGGTGCGGAAGGGCCAGTTGCTGGCCAGCCTCGACCCGGAGGACTACCGGCTGGCGGTCTCCGCGGCACGCGCCTCGCTGGAGCGGATCGAGGCCCTGATCCACGGCCAGCAGCTGAAGGTGGACCGCCTGCTCGCCCTGCGCCGCAAGCAGTCGGCCAGCCAGTCGGCGCTGGACGAGGCCGAATCGGCCCTCAAGGCGCTGCGGGCGGAACGGGCCCTGGCCCGGGTGCGGCTGGCCCAGGCCGAGCGCAGGCTCTCGCAGACCCGCATTCTCAGTCCGGTCGAGGGCCGGGTCTCGGCGCGCATGGTCTCTCCCGGAGACTACGTCAAGGCGGGCACGCCCCTGTTTCGCCTCACCGGCCGCCGCC
The DNA here is from genome assembly GCA_003694425.1 of Gammaproteobacteria bacterium. Taxonomy (GTDB): domain Bacteria; phylum Pseudomonadota; class Gammaproteobacteria; order J113; family J113; genus J113. The sequence continues at coordinate 5,078 of RFJX01000216.1, read as the reverse complement.
ACCTGCGCGCCCGCCTGCCCTTCCCGGAGACCCTGGCCGGCCGCCTGCGCCCGGGTCAGGCCATGCGCCTGGTGACGCCACAGGCGCTGGAACAGGCGGTCGAGACGACGGTTGGTTCGCTGCGTCCGGAGATCACCCCCAGCAACCGGGCCATCGAGGCCCTGGTCCAGTTCGACAATCCGGATGGCTGGGAACCGGGGGCCAGCGTCACCGGCACCGTCACCCTCGAAGTCCACGAGGGGGCGGTGACGGTGCCCGAGGCGGCCCTGGTCCGCCGCCCGGCCGGAGAGGTGGTCTATGTGATCGAGGGGGATAGCGCGCGCCAGCGCCTCGTGCACAGCGGCCTGCGGCTGCGCGGGAAGGTGGAGATCACTGCGGGGCTTGCCGCCGGCGAGACGGTGGCGGTGGACGGCGCCGGCTTCCTCACCGACGGGGCCAGGGTCGAGGTCCGCTCGCCGTGACCCTGCCGGAGATCTCCATCCAGCGCCACGTGCTGGCCCTGATGGCCAGCCTGGTGCTGGTGCTGTTCGGGGTGATCAGCTTCCTGCGCATCGGCGTGGACCGCTACCCCGAGGTCGACTTCCCCATGATCTCGGTCACCACCACCCTGCCGGGGGCCAATCCGGAGATCGTCGATTCCAGCATCACCAACCTGATCGAGACCGCGGTCAACAGCGTGCCGGGGATCGAGCACATCCAGTCGCAGTCCTTCCCCGGGGCCTCGGTGGTGCGCATCACCTTCGTCCTGACCAAGGACATCGACGTGGCATTCAACGAGGTCCAGGCCAAGGTCAACCAGGTCCTCGCGGACCTGCCGGACGACGCCGATCCACCGGTGGTGGCGAAGGTGGAGTTCGGCGCCCTGCCGGTGATGTGGCTGGTGCTGCAGGGGGACCGCACCCTGCAGCAGCTCAACCAGTACGCCCGCACCGTGCTCAAGAAGCGGCTGGAGAACATCGAGGGGGTGGGCGAGGTGACCTTCGGCGGGCGGCGCGAGCGCACCATCCGCATCAATCTGGACATCGACCGCATGGACGCCTACGGCATCACCACCCAGGACGTGCTGGCGGCCCTGCGGCGGGAACACTTTCAGCTCCCGGGCGGCTTCCTGGTCGGTCCCCAGCGGGAGGACCTCATCAAGCTCGACCTGGAATACCACCGCACCGCCGAACTGGCGCGCCTGATCGTGGCCTGGCGCGACGGTGCCCCGATCCGGATCGGCGACATCGCCACGGTCGAGGACGGGCTGGCCGACTTCCGCCGCATCGCCCGCTTCGACGGCGAGCCGGCGGTGGGGCTGGGCATCGTCAAGGTGACCGGGGCCAACACCGTGGCCATCATCCGCGAGGTGCAGCGCCGGCTGAAGGAGGAGATCGTCCCGCAGCTCCCCCCGGGGATGAAAATCCGCATCGCCACCAACGACGCCGACCTGATCCTGGAGCTGGTCCACGCCCTGGAGGAGCACCTGCTGCTGGGCACCCTGCTCACCGCCCTGGTGGTCTGGTTCTTTCTCAAGAATCTGCGTGCCACCGCCATCATCGCCGTGGCCATCCCGGTCTCGCTGCTGGGGGCGGTGATGGTGATGTACTTCTCCGGCTATACCTTCAACACCATGACCCTGCTGGCCCTGCTGCTGCTCATCGGGGTGGTGGTGGACGACGCCATCGTGGTGCTGGAGAACATCTACCGCCACCGCGAGACCATCGACCCGGATCCGCGCAGCGCCGCCCTGGCCGGCACCAACCAGGTGGTCTTCGCGGTGCTTGCCTCCTCCCTGACCCTGGTCTCGATCTTCGCCCCGGTGATCTTCATGGAGGGGGTGATCGGCCGCTTCTTCCGCTCCTTCGCGGTGGTCGTGACCTTCGGCGTGCTGGTGTCGCTGTTCGTCTCGGTGACCCTGACCCCGATGCTCTGTTCCCGCCACCTGGAAGTGGTGCGCCGGCACGGCCTCCTGTACCGCATCCTGGAAGGGGGTTTCCGCGCCCTCGAGCGGGGCTACACTGCGCTGCTGCGCGGGGTGCTGCGGTTCCGCTGGACGGTGCTGGTGCTGGCGGTGGCGGCAGTCTGGCCCAGCGGTTTCTTCCTCGGCCAGATCGGCAAGGGTTTCCTCCCGCAGGAGGACGAGGGCAAGTTCCTGGTCACCTTCAAGGCGCCGCTGGGCTCCTCGCTCGAATACACCGACGGCCGCCTGCGCGCGATCGAGGCGGTGCTGGACCGCCATCCCGAGATCGCCGGCCATTTCTCCACCATCGGCACCGGCGCCACCGGCAGCGTCTACAAGGGGACCATCTTCGCCCGCCTGACCCCGCGCGAGCAGCGTGGCAAGCACATGTACCGGGTGATCGACGAGCTGCGCGCGGAGCTGGCCGGGATCCCGGGGGTGAAGGCCTTTCCGGCCCCCTTTTCCCCCATCGGCGGGCAGCGCGGCGAGCCGCTCCAGTTCGTCCTCACCGGCCCCTCGCTGGAGCAGGTGGCGCGGCTGAGCCAGCAACTGAAGCAGCGGCTGGACGCCATCCCGGAGCTGGGCCAGGTGGACCTGGACCTGGAGCTGGAGCTGCCGCAGCAGGTGCTGCGGGTGGACCGCACCCGGGCCGCCGATGTCGGGCTGACCACCCTGGAGGTGGCCCAGGCGGTCAATGTCCTGGCCGGGGGGCTGGACGTGGCCAAGTACAACGACCTGCCCGGCGACGGCGAGCGTTACGACGTGCGGGTGAAGGCCACCGAGGGGAGCCTGGCGGTCCCGGCCGACCTCTCCCGCATCTATCTGCGAGGCCGGCAGGGGACACTGGTGCGGCTGGATACCGTGGCGCGTCTGGAGCCGGGGCTGGGGCCGGCGGTGGTGCCGCGCTTCGACCTGCGCTACTCCGGTAACTTCTACAGTACCCCCACCATCTCCCTCGGGGAGGCGGTGGCGAGGGTGCAGGCGGCCGCGGCGGGGCTGCTCCCGCCTGGCTACGGGGTGAAGATGATCGGCCGCGCGGAGGAGTTCGGCAAGACCGCGAAATACATGCTGTTCGCCTTCGTCACCGCCATCGTCCTCGTCTACATGGTGCTGGCCAGCCAGTTCAATGCCTACCTGCAGCCGCTGGTAGTGATGCTGGCCCAGCCGCTGGCCATCGTCGGCGGGGTGGCGGCCCTGTGGTGGGCCGGGATGGGGCTCAACATCTTCTCGATGATCGGCCTGGTGCTGCTCATGGGGCTGGTGGCCAAGAACTCGATCCTGCTGATCGACCTGACCAACCAGCTCCGGAACGAGGGGCGGGGGATCCGCGAGGCGCTGCTCGAGGCCTGCCCCATCCGTCTGCGCCCGGTCCTGATGACCTCCGCCACCATCATCGTCACCATGCTGCCGGCGGCGCTGGGCTTCGGCGCGGGCGCCGACACCAACGGCCCGCTGGCGGTGGCGGTGATCGGCGGCATGGTCAGCTCCACGCTGCTGACCCTGGTGGTGGTGCCGGCCGCCTATTCCCTGCTGGAAGGGGGGCTGGCGCGCCTGCGCAGGCGGCGCGCCGGGCTGGTCAGGGAGGGCCTGGAGGAAGTCTGAGAGACGGCGGGGCCGAGGCGGACTATAGTAGAAAGAGGAGGGAGGTAGCGATCGCCTCCTTGCGATCCTTCCTTCACCGGTCCGCGGCCCTTCGCCTTGCCGGTTTCCCCGCGGATCCATCGCCACCACCCAGCAGACCGGAGGAGACGCCATGGCACTGGAGATCCGTTCCCCCGCATTCGAGAACGGCGGGGAAATACCATCCCGCTACACCTGTCAGGGAGAGGACATCTCGCCGCCGCTCGAGTTTTCCGGGGTGCCCCCCGAGGCGCGCAGCCTCGCCCTGATCGTCGACGACCCCGACGCCCCCGATCCGGCGGCGCCAAAGATGATCTGGGTGCACTGGGTGCTCTACAATCTGCCGCCCGATTGCAGCGGCCTGCCCGAAGAGGTGAGCGAGCTGCCGCCGGGGACCGGCGAGGGGCTGAACGACTGGCAGCGCACCGGCTACGGCGGGCCCTGCCCGCCGATCGGCCGCCACCGCTACTTCTTCAAGCTCTACGCCCTGGACTGCACGCTCCCCGACCTGGGAACGCCCACCAAGGGTGAATTGCTGGAGGCGATGAGGGGCCACGTGATCGACGAGGCGGAACTGATGGGGACCTACAAGAAGAAGTGAGCAGCACCGAGACGAATGCCCGCGCCGCCGCCCTGGAGGCCTTCGCCGCAGTCCGGCGCCCGCCGCAGGAATGGGTCGACTACACCAGTGCCGGTGCGGTACTGGTGGTTGGCCGCCGCGGCGCAGGCGAGACCGCCACCCTGGATCTCGCCGCCCGCCTGAGCGGCGAGCTGACACCCTCGGCCCTGCTGCTGGGCGATGCCGGGGCCGAGCCGGAAGAGACCCTGCAGGAACGGGCCGATGCCATCGGCGTACCCCTGTGGTTCGGGGGGGAGGTCTCCCTGTCCGGGCACCTGGGTGACTTCCGTCTCTCGGGCGAGACCCGTCGCCGGCGGCTCGGCCAGGCCACCCCGCTGCCCCGGCGCTTCGATCTGGTGCTCGACCTCTGTGACCCGCCGTTGCTCCAGCGGGAACTGCCGCCCCCCGGCTACTTCGCCCCGGCTCTCTCCGGCCGGGAACCCGCCGAGGTGATCCCGGAGCTGGCCGCGCTGGTCGGGGAGTTCCAGAAGCCCCGCTATTTCCGCTACGACACCAGCCTCTGCGCCCACGGGCGCAACGGCATCGAGGGCTGCACCCGCTGTCTCGACGCCTGCCCTGCCTTCGCCATCAACCCCGACGGCGAGGGGATCACGGTCGATCCCCTCCTCTGCCAGGGAGCGGGGAGCTGCGTGACGGTCTGTCCCTCCGGCGCCCTGCGTCCGACCGCTCCCGAGGCGGCGGACCTGCTCGGCGCCCTGCGCGAGGGCCTGCTCCGCTACCGGGGGCTGGGCGGCACCTCTCCGGTGGTCCTGTTCCACGAGGAGGGTGATGAGGGGCTCGCCGCGCTGGCAGGCGAAAACGTGTTGCCCCTGACGCTGGAGTCGATCGGCGTGGTGGGGCCGGAGATCGCCCTCGGCGCCCTGGCCTGGACCCCGG
>RFJX01000215.1 GCA_003694425.1 Gammaproteobacteria bacterium | reverse complement strand
CGCCCACCAGCCGGTACTCCGGCAGGTCGCGCAGCAGGTGGGCCAGCCGCTGCCGGGCCAGCGGTTCGTCGTCGACGATGAGCACGGTGGCCGCTTCAGCGGTCATCCTCTCCTCCGTGGGGCAGGGTCACCACGACCCTGAAGCCACCGTCCGCCGTCTGCTCCGCGCTGACCCCCGCCCGGGGCCCGAAGCAGGCCGCGAGCCGTTCGCGGACATTCTCCAGGGCCAGGCGGTTGCCCTCGTGCCGGGGATCGCCGGCGGCCGGGAGGGGGTTGCGGATCCGGATCTCGACCCCCTCCGGGGTGGTGCGGCCGCTCAGCTCGATCACCCCCCCTTCCGGCAGGGGCTCGATGCCGTGATAGACGGCGTTCTCCAGCAACGGCTGGAGGGTGAGCGGTGGCAGCAGGAGGTCGTCCGGCAGGTCGTCGGTATCCCACTCCATCCGCAGCCGCGGACCCAGGCGCAGGGCCTCGATCCGCAGGTACTGGCGGCACAGGTCGAGTTCCTGGCGCAGGGTGATGCGCCGGTCGAGGTCGGCCAGGGAGGCGCGGAACAGGGCCGAGAGGTCCTCGACCGCCTGCTCCGCCTCCTGGGGACGGATCGGGATGAGGCTGGCGATGGTATTCATGCAGTTGAACAGGAAATGGGGGCGGATCCTCGCCTGCAGCGCCTGCAGGTGGGCCCGCGCCTCCGATTCCACCCGCCGGCGCCAGTGGTGGCGCACATAGAGGTGGCGCAGGGCCAGGGCCGAGATGATCCCGGCGAAGAGGAGATTGCGCAGGAGGAAGTGGAGCGGCCGCAGGCCGAAGTCCCCCTCCGGGTCGGGGCTCAGCCACAGGGCCGCGCCGGAGACGGCCAGGGTGACCAGCAGGGTCCAGCCCCAGGCGAGGGCCATGGCCCAGGCCTCCGGGATCCGCTCCAGCACCCGCCGCAGGGCACACAGACCGGCCGCGGAGCCCAGCATCACCCACTGGATGAACAGGGAATCCAGGGCCAGCCGGTCGAGGCGTTCCCCCATCCCGCCCTCCCCGGTCAGGGCCAGCAGGATGGCCAGGATCTCCCCCAGCAGCACCAGCACGAAGACCATGCGCATGCTGCAGAAGTCGGGGAGGACGCGGCACTCGTCCCGCAGATTCTCGGGCATGGAGGTCTGTTCCGTTATACTTCGTTCCTTCGTCATCATAGCCAAATCCAGCCATGAGCGCAGACAGCAAGGCCAAGCCCTGGGGCGGCCGCTTCAGCCAGCCGACCGATGCCTTCGTCGAGGACTTCACCGCCTCGGTGGGGTTCGACCGGCGTCTCTACCGCTACGACATCATGGGCTCGGTCGCCCACGCCACCATGCTGGCCGAGGTCGGCGTGCTGACGGAACAGGAACGCGAAGCGATCGTCGGAGGATTGCGGGAGATCGAGGCCGAGATCGAGTCCGGCCGGTTCGACTGGTCGGTGGCGCTGGAGGACGTGCACATGAACATCGAGGCGCGTCTCACCAGCCGGATCGGGGAGACGGGGAAGAAGCTGCACACCGGCCGTTCGCGCAACGACCAGGTGGCCACCGACCTGCGCCTCTTCCTGCGCGACGAGATCGACGCCCTGCGGGAGGAGACCGCGGAGCTGTGCCGGGTCCTGATCGCACTGGCCGAGCGGGAGGCCGACACCATCATGCCCGGCTTCACCCATCTGCAGACCGCCCAGCCGGTCACCTTCGGCCACCACATGCTGGCCTGGGTGGAGATGCTGCTGCGCGATCGTGAACGCCTCGCCGACTGCCGCAGGCGGGTCAACCGGCTGCCGCTGGGGGCCGCGGCCCTGGCCGGCACCACCTTCCCCATCGACCGGGCCCGCACCGCCGAGCTGCTCGGATTCGAGGCGGTGTGCGAGAATTCCCTGGACGCCGTCTCCGATCGCGATTTCGTGATCGAGTTCCTCTCCGACGCCGCGCTGCTGATGATGCACCTGTCCCGCTTCTCCGAGGAGCTGGTGCTGTGGGTCTCGCAGCAGTTCGGCTTCGTCGAGCTGCCCGACGCCTACTGCACCGGCTCCTCGATCATGCCGCAGAAGAAGAACCCCGACGTGCCGGAGCTGATCCGCGGCAAGAGCGGCCGGGTCTTCGGCCACCTCGTTTCCCTCCTGACCCTGATGAAGGGGCAGCCACTGGCCTACAACAAGGACAACCAGGAGGACAAGGAGCCCCTGTTCGACACCATCGACACCCTCCATGGCTCGCTGCGGGCCTATACTGAGATGATGGCGCAGGTGAAGGTGTGCCGGGAGCAGACCCGCGCCGCCGCCGCCCGGGGCTTCGCCACCGCCACCGACCTGGCCGACTACCTGGTCCGCAAGGGGCTCCCGTTCCGGGACGCCCACGAAGTGGTGGGCAGAGCGGTGCGCCTGGCGCTGGAGCGGGGCTGCGGGCTGGAGGAGCTGGAGCTGGATACGCTGCGCGGCCTCTGCGACCTGATCGGCGAGGATGTCTACAACTCCCTCACCCTGGAGGGCTCGGTGGCGGCCCGCAACCATATCGGCGGCACGGCCCCGGAACAGGTACGCGCAGCGGCACGGCGGGCGCGGGAGAGGCTGGGGTGACGGCCATCGGATCGAGCCGGAGTTGTGTGGCCTGGCGATCTGAAACAATGTTCAGCATGGACAAACGAGTAGCCAACGGCCGACAGCCGAAGGCCGAATGCCCAATGACGGAGGAGACGAGATGAAAGGACTGATGAAGGGGATCGCCTGGCTGCTGGGGATCGTGGTGGTGGTGATCATCGCCGCCGCGGTCGCCCTGCCGCTCTATTTCGATCCCAATGAACAGAAGGAGCGGATCGTCGGGCTGGTGAAGGAGCAGACCGGCCGCGACCTGCAACTGAGCGGGGATATCCGGCTCTCGGTCTTCCCCTGGCTGGGGCTGGAGATGGAAGGGGTCACCCTGGGTAACGCCCCGGGCTTCGGCGAGGAGCCCTTCGCGGCCACCAGAGAGGTCAAGGTGCGGGTCCAGCTCCTGCCGTTGCTGCGCAAGGAGCTGCGCATGGACACCATCACCATCGAGGGGCTGGAGCTCAACCTGGTGCGCAACGACAAGGGCCGGACCAACTGGGACGACCTGCTGCCGAAGGAGGGCGCCGGCAAGGCACCCGGGAAGGAGGCCGCCGCTGGCAAGGGAGGGCAGCCCGCTGGCGCTCCTCCGGCCGGGCTGGCGGCGCTCGCCCTGGGCGGCATCGACATCAGTGACGCCGCCGTCAAGTGGGAGGACCGCAAGGCCGGAGTACGCTACCGGCTGACGAAGGTGGCCGTCAGGAGCGGCGAGGTGGCGCCGAAGAAGCCGGTCGACCTGGACCTCTCCTTCGATTTCGAATCATCGAAGCCGGCGCTGAAGGGGCATGTCGAGCTCGGCGGCAAGGTGATGGCGGACCTGGAGGGGAAGCGTTACAGCATAGGCGGCCTCTCGCTCAGGAGCAGCCTCACCGGGGAGGAACTCCCCGGCGGCAAGGCCGACGTGGAGCTGGCCGGCAATCTGGATCTGGACCTGAAGCAGCAGACCGCCGTGGTCAACGACATGGTGCTGCGCACCGCCGGCGCCGAGGTCCGGGGCCGGCTCAAGGCCGGCAGGATCCTGGAACCGGTCCGTCAGCTCAAGGGCAGCCTGGCGGTCGAGGTCAAGGACAGTGCCACCCTGCTCGGCATCGCCGGCCAGCCCGAACTGGCGAAGACCCTGAAGGCCCTGCGGGCCGAGGTGGAACTGGATGGCGATACCAGCAGGCTGGTGGTCCAGCCGCTGGATGTCGAGGCCACCGTGGTACCCGCCGAGAAGGCCGCGCCGGAGAAGGTCAGGCTCTCGGGAAGGCTCGATCTGGACCTGGGCAGGCAGAGTGCCGATCTGAGCGGGCTGACGGTCCAGGGCCTGGGCATCGAGGCCAGCGGCAACCTCAAGGCCGTGGGGATAAAGGGCAAGCAGCCGCGCTTCGCCGGACGCATCCAGACCGCCCCGTTCAACCTGCGCGAGGTGCTGAAGAAACTGGGGCAGAAGGTTCCGGAGACGGCCGACCCCAAGGCACTTACCCGCTTCTCCGTCAGCACCGATTTCGCGGGCAGCAGCAACCGTCTCGGGCTCGAGAAGCTGCAGGCGATGCTCGACCAGAGCACCCTCAAGGGGCAGCTCGCGGTGAACGGCTTCAAGCAGCCGGCGGTAGATTTCACCCTTGCCATCGACGCCATCGACGCCGACCGCTACCTGCCACCGAGGAAGGAGGGCGCCGCGCCTCCCCCGAGCCCCGAGGCCGCCGCCGCCGGCGCCGCCGCGGCCCTGCCGGTGGAACAGCTGCGGGCGCTCAGGGCCAGGGGTGAACTGACCATCGGCAAGCTGAAGATCAACAACCTGAAGCTGAAGAACATCCGCCTGAAGGTGGATGCCCGCGACGGCCGGATCCATGTTCCGGTCACCGCCCAGCTCTATGAAGGGAGCTACCAGGGTGACATCCATATCGATGCCACCGGCAAGGTGCCGCAGCTGAAGGTCGCCACCACCCTCAAGGGGGTCCAGGCCGAGCCCCTGCTGACCGATCTCACCGGCAAGGCCCGGTTGCGTGGTACCGGGGATTTCCGGGCCGACCTCACCACCGCCGGGAGCGAGCCCGGCGCCCTCAAGCGCAACCTCAACGGCAAGATGTCGTTCATCTTCCGCAACGGCGCGATCAAGGGGTTCAACCTGGGAAAATTCCTGCGGCAGATCGACACCTTCAAGAAGACCGGCAGCCTCAGCGTGGCGCCTGAGGAAGAGACCGACTTCACCGAGCTGACCGGCAATCCGGTGGTGAAGAACGGCGTGGTCTATCTGGACGACCTGCGTGCCAAGAGCCCGGCGATCCGCATCGCCGGCAAGGGGACGCTCGCCGATCTGCCGCGCAACCTGATCGATTACACCGTCGAGGCCGTCGTCACCGACACCTCCCGCGGTCAGGGAGGAAAGGAACTGGAGCGGCTGCACGGCCTCAAGGTCCCCATCCGCATCAGCGGCCCGCTCCAGGACCCGAAGATCGCGCCGGATATCGCCGGCCTCGCCCTCAAGGGGGTACAGAAGGAGGTCGGCAAGCAGCTTGGCAAGGCGCTCGGGGTGGAGGGCGCGGGGGAGGCCTCTCCCGAGGAGGTGGTGAAGAAGAAGCTGCTGGACGTGCTCGGCGGCGGCAAGGAGAGCGCCCCCGCGCAGCAGACGGCCCCTGCGGGCGAACCGGCCCCGGCACCGGTCGATACCCCCGCCTCGCCCGACCAGCCGGCGCCCAGGCAGGCGCCCGCCGCCCCGGAGAAGGCGGTCAAGGACCTGCTCAAGAAGCTCTTCTGAGCCCACCGTGGCGGATGGATTCAGCGCCGCCCTGATCGGGTGGCACCGGCGGGAGGGGCGCCACGACCTGCCCTGGCAGCGTGACCCCACCCCCTACCGGGTCTGGGTCTCCGAGGTGATGCTGCAGCAGACCCGGGTCGGGACGGTGCTGCCCTACTTCGTGCGCTTCACGGACCGCTTCCCGGACGTGCGGGCGCTGGCGGCGGCGGATTCGGACGAGGTGCTGCATCTCTGGTCCGGGCTCGGCTACTACGCGCGCGCCCGGAACCTGCACCGCGCGGCCCGGATGATCGTCGAGCGACACGGTGGCCGCTTTCCCGAGACCTTCGACGAGGTGGCGACCCTGCCGGGGATCGGGCGCTCCACCGCCGGCGCCATCCTCGCCCTGAGCATGGGGCAGCGCCACCCGATCCTCGATGGCAACGTCAAGCGGGTCCTGTGCCGCTACCACGCCGTAACCGGCTGGCCCGGCAGCGCGGAGACAGGGCGCCGGTTGTGGGAACTGGCGGCGGCCCACACCCCGGAACGGGAGGTGTCCGCCTACACCCAGGCCATCATGGACCTGGGTGCCACCCTCTGTACCCGGGCCAGGCCCGACTGCGACCGCTGTCCGCTCAGGGAGGGATGCCTGGCCTTCCGCAACGGCAGCCAGATGCAGTTCCCAGAGCCGCGCCCCTCCCGGGCGCTGCCGCTCAGACGGTGCCGATATGCCCTCATCCGCAGACCCGGGAGCGGCGAACTGCTGCTGCAGCGGCGGCCTCCCGCAGGAGTATGGGGTGGGCTGTGCTGTCTGCCCGAACTGCCGGATGGCGTCGAGCCACGCGCCTGGTGCCGCGAGAGATTCGGCCTGGAGGTAAGCCTGCTGGAGCCGCGGCCGGGGCCGGCCCACACCTTCACCCATTTCCGGCTGCAGATGCAGCTGCAGCCGATGGAGGTCCGGGGCGAGACCGACATCGTGATGGAGCAGGAGGGCCTGCTCTGGTATAAAGAGGGCCGCCGGCAGGCCGTCGGCATCCCGGCGCCGGTCCGGCGCATCATCCGGCAACTCGAACTGGAGTCCCCGCCATGAGCAGAACCGTCCATTGCGTGAAACTGGGTCGCGAGGCCGAAGGGCTGGATCGCCCTCCCTATCCGGGCGAGCTGGGCCGGCGCATCTACGAGAACGTGTCGAAAGAGGCCTGGAAGGCCTGGCTCCAGCACCAGACCATGCTGATCAACGAATACCGCCTCACCCCCATCGAACCCAAGGCCCGGCAGTTCCTCGAGGCGGAGATGGAGAAGTTCTTCTTCGGCGAGGGCTCGGAGAAACCGGCGGAGTACGTGCCCCCGGAGTCCTGAGTCCGCGGCGGCTTGACCTGAACAGGGGCAGGCGGTTTAATAGCGCCCCCGCATCGCGGCCAGGTAGCTCAGTTGGTAGAGCAGGGGACTGAAAATCCCCGTGTCGGCAGTTCGATTCTGTCCCTGGCCACCATCTCCCCCTCCCACCTTCAAGGCAACCTGCTGTGTCGAGGATACCCTGGAAGTACCAGGCTTCGAGGTGGGACAGAATCTCACTGCCTTTCGGCAGTTGACGGGGACCCTCCCTGGTCCCCGCCCTTGCGGGCGCTTCGCGTCCAGATCTGCTTCTGGCAGATTTGTCGATTCTGTCCCTGGCCACCAATCTCCTCTTCCTCATACGGCAATCTGAAGTGTTACCTGAGGAAGTTGGCGCGTGGTCTTCGATTGGGGACAGAATCTCACTGCAGTTACTCGCCCCGTCCCTGGGGCTCGCCCTCCGGGCCGGCCTGAGGCCGTTCCGATTCGTTCCCTCCGAATCGGTCGATTCTGTGTCTGGCATTCATCTCCACTTCTCTGGTCCTGTCACTCCTGGCCGACCTGGTCATGACGCCTGCCAGTGATGCGGTTGAAAGTGCTTTTCTGTAGTGCCGGTCTTTCACTCCATGGATACAGGGAACAGGGTGATCCGGGGCCTGCTCACCAGAGGTCCGGCCGGCTGGGTGCTGGAGCGGCTTGGGTGGTGGCTGGCCTGCTGGCTGAACCAGCCGGTGGCGGAGTACCAGCCCTTCGCGGTGCATCCCCCCGACAGTTTGGCGAGGGTCTTGCAGCCGGCGGACGTCCTGCTGGTGGAGGGGGAGCTGCGGATCAGCGCGACGATCAAGTACCTGACCCAGTCGACCTGGTCTCATGCCGCGCTCTACGTGGGCGACGCGGTGCCGGGTTCGCCCTGCGGGATGCTGATCGAGGCCGACCTGGAGCAGGGGGTGATCGCGGTGCCGCTGGAGAAGTACCGCGCCCGCAACACGCGCGTCTGCCGCCCGGTGGGGCTGACCCCGGAGGACCGCGAGAGGGTGATCGCCTACGCCGTCGGGGCGCTGGGGCGGCGCTACGACCTGAAGAATGTCATCGACCTGGTGCGCTACCTGTTCCCGGTCCCGCCCGTGCCCCGGAGGTGGCGGCGCCGGATGCTGGCCCTGGGCAGCGGTGATCCGACCCGGGCCATCTGCTCGACGCTGCTGGCCCAGGCCTTTCAGGAGGTGCGTTATCCGATCCTCCCCGAGGTGGAGCACTGTCCGGACTGCGCGCGCCGGCGGGAGCTCCTGCACATCCGCCACCACAGCCTGTTCGCCCCGCGCGATTTCGATCTCTCCCCCTACTTCGAGGTGGTCAAGCCGACCCTGGCACTGGGCTTCGACTACCGCCGGCTGAGCTGGGCGCAGGAGGACTGAAGCCCTCGCCCTTGCATCGGGGCCCCAGGCCACCCATATCCTTGTGACGAGTGACCATGTCGTGAGGGGCACCAATGGCCGTCACCAACGCCGAGATCGCCGCCATCTTCACCCAGCTCGCCGATCTGCTGGAGGTGGAAGGGGAGGAGAACCCCTTCCGGATCCGCGCCTACCGCAACGCGGCCCGGGTCATCGGGGGGCTGGGCCGGAGTCTGGAGGAGATGGTGAGGGAGGGTGAGGATCTGGAGAAAATCCCCGGAATCGGTCATGAACTTGCAGCCAAAATACGAGAAATCGTGGAAACAGGCCGGCTGCAGGCGCTGGAGAAACACCGCCGGAAGGTGGCCCCGGGGCTGGCGGAGCTGCTGCGGGTACCCGGGCTCGGGCCGAAGCGGATCCGGGTCCTGGAGGAGAGGCTGGGGGTCCGGGACCTGAAGGCCCTGGAGCGGGCCGCCCGCAACCGCCGGATCCGGGAGCTGCCCGGGTTCGGCCCCAGGGTGGAACAGAACATCCTGCGCGAGCTCGAGGCCCTGTCGCGACGGACCCGCCGTTTCCTGCGCGCCGAGGTGGAGGAGATCGCCGAGACGCTGAGCACCTTTCTGGCGCGCCAGCCGGGGGTCGGGCAGGTGGTGGTGGCCGGGAGCTACCGGCGCTGGAAGGAGACGGTCGGCGATCTGGATATCCTGGTAACGGCAGCGGCGGGGAGCCGCGTCGCGGACGCCTTCGTCACCCATGCGTCGGTCGAGCGGGTCCTGTCCCATGGCGCCAAGCGGGCCTCGGTGGTGTTGCGCCACACCGGGCTGCAGGTGGACCTCAGGGTGGTGCCGGAGGAGAGCTTCGGCGCCGCGCTGCACTATTTCACCGGGTCGAAGGCGCACAATATCGCCATCCGCACCCTGGCCGTCCGCAAGGGGCTGAAGGTCAACGAGTACGGGGTCTTCCGCGGTGACGAGCGCGTCGCCGGCGAGACCGAGGAATCGGTCTATGCCCGGGTCGGGCTGCCCTGGATCGCGCCCGAGCTGCGGGAGAACCGGGGCGAGATCGAGGCGGCGCGGGAGGGTCGCCTGCCGGAGCTGATCGAGCTGAAGGACCTGAAGGGCGACCTGCACTGCCATACCGATGCCACCGACGGGCGGGCAACCCTGGAGG
>RFJX01000021.1 GCA_003694425.1 Gammaproteobacteria bacterium | reverse complement strand
GCCCCGCCCGATCCCGGCAGCCTGGCGCTCGATCCCGCCGTAGCCGAGACCCTCGCCCCGGTCATCGCGGCGAGCTGGATGCCGCCCGGATAGCTATCGGCTGTCGGCCATCGGCGATCAGCAATCGGCTTTCGGCCTTCGGCAATCGGGTCGAAAAACATTTGACACCGTAGGGGTGGCGATTACGCTCCTGACTGACAACTGACAACCGACAGCCCTCTACACCATCATCTCCCCCGCATCCGGGTGGCTGAGGAAGGCGCGGGGGCTGGCGGTGAGGCCGTAGGCGCCGGACTGGTAGATGGCGACCAGGTCCCCGATCTCTGCCCGCGGCAGCTCCATGCGGCTGGCGAGGAGGTCCAGCGGGGTGCAGAGGGGGCCGACGATGCTGACCGGCTCGGTTTCGGTGCTATCCATGCGGTTGGCGATGGCCACGGGATAGTTCTTGCGGATCACCTGGCCGAAGTTGCCGGAGGCGGCCAGGTGATGGTGCAGGCCGCCGTCGGTGACCAGGAAGACCTCGCCGCGCGAGACCTTGCGATCGATCACCCGGCAGACATAGAGGCCGGCCGGTCCCACCAGGTAACGGCCCAGCTCGATCACCACCTCGGCCTCCGGCAGCGCCTCCCGCACCCGGGGCAGGAGGCGCTCCAGGTTCTCGCCGATGGGGGCGAGGTCCAGCCACGCCTCGCCGGGGAAGTAGGGGATGCCGAAGCCGCCGCCGATGTTGAGCCAGCGCAGCGGGGCCTGGGCGTCGGCGGCCAGGCGCAGGGCCAGCTCGAAGGTCTGCTCCTGGGCCTCGACGATGGCCTCGGGCCTGAGGTTCTGCGAGCCGGAGAAGATGTGCAGCCCGCGCCAGTCCAGCCCCCGCGCGGCGATCTCGCGCAGCATTTCCGGCACCCGCTCCTCGTCGACCCCGAACTGCTTGGGGCCGCCGCCCATCTTCATCCCGGAGGCCTTGAGCTCGAAGGCGGGATTGACCCGCACGCTCACCACCGGGGTGCGGCCGAGGCGCTCGCCGATGGCGGTGATCCGCTCCAGTTCCCCCTCGGACTCGAGGTTGACGATGATCCCCGCCATCACCGCCGCCTCCAGCTCGCTGTCGCGCTTGCCGGGGCCGGCGAAGGAGATGTCTCCGGGTCGGGTACCGGACGCGAGCGCCACCTCCAGCTCGCCGGCGGAGGCGACGTCCAGGCCGTCGACCAGGGCGGCGAGGTGGTTGACCACCGCCGGCATCGGGTTGGCCTTCATGGCGTAGTGCAGGTGGATGCCCCGCGGCAGGGCCGCGCGCAGGGCGGCCACGCGCGCGGTCATCACCGCGCTGTCGTAGAGGTAGCAGGGGGTGCCGCCGGCCTGTTCGACCACCTCGCTGATCGGCCGGCCGCCGACCAGCAGTTCGTTCCCGGCGACCGGGAACTGCTCCATGGGGGCGTGCTGCGGTTTCGGGGTGCTCATGGCAGGGGATTATGCCCGCCTTCAGGGCCCGCCGAACAGGGCGGCGTGTTCGGCGGCCAGGGCCTTGCGGTCGATCTTGCCGTTCGGATTGCGGGGCAGGGAGGTGTGCGGGATCACCGCCTGGGGGACCATGAAGTTGGGCAGCTCGCGTTTGCAGTGGGCCAGCAGCTCCTCCGGGTCGAAGTCGTCGGACTCCGGCACCACCAGCAGCACGATGGCCTGGCCGAGCTGGGGGTGGGGTACGCCGACCGCGGCGGCCTCCGCCACCAGGCCGCAGGAGTAGGCCACCTCCTCGACCTCGGTGGGGCTGACCCGGTAGCCGGAGGTCTTGATCATCTCGTCGCGCCGGCCGACGAAGTAGAGAAAGCCCTCGGCATCCCGCTTCACCGTGTCCCCGGACCAGACCGCCAGCTCCGGGACCGGGATGCCGGCCGGCTGGCCGGGGGCCGGCCGGAAGCGCTCGGCGGTGCGTTCGGGATCGTTCCAGTAACCCTGGGCCACCAGCGCGCCCCGGTGCACCAGCTCGCCCGGCTCGTCGGGCGCGCAGGGGCTGCCGTCCTCGCGCACCACCATCACCTCGGCATTGGGGATCGCCTTGCCCATGGAGGTGGGGCGGCGATCCAGCTCCTCGGGCGGCAGGTAGGTGGAGCGGAAGGCCTCGGTCAGGCCATACATGAGGTAGGGGCGGGTGGAGGGCAGGGCGGCGCGCAGCTTCCGCAGCACGGGCAGCGGCATCGCGCCGCCGGAGTTGGTGAAGTAGCGCAGGCTCTCCGCGGCCTCGGCGGGCCACTCCAGCTCGGCGAGCTGGACCCACAGCGGGGGGACCGCCGCCAGCCCGGTGATCCGGTGGCGGACCACGGCGCGGATCACGTCGCGCGGCAGCAGGTAGTCCATCAGCGCCACCGAGGCGCCGACCGAAATGGCGGTGGTGAGCTGGCTGAGGCCGTAGTCGAAGCTCAGGGGCAGCACCGCCAGCAGCCGGTCCTCCGGAGTGTTCTCCAGATACTCGGCGACGCTGCGGGCCCCGGCCACCATGTTGCGATGGGAGAGGACCACCCCCTTGGGCCGGCCGGTGCTGCCCGAGGTGTAGAGGATGGCGGCCAGGTCCTGGTCGATGCGCCGGTGGGGCCGGCCGGCCGCCTGCCCGGTGAAGGTGGACCAGTCGATAACCCGGAAATGATGCCGGGACCCGGACTCGCCGGGGCCGGTGAGGACCACGGTGTGGAGGTCCGGACAGGCGGCCAGGGTCTCGTCGAGCAGCGCCGCCCGCTCCGGTGAGGTGACCAGCACCCGCACGTTGCAGTCGCGCAGGATGTGGCCCACCTGGGCCGGCTTGAGCTGGGGGTTGACCGGCACGAAGACGCCGCCGGCGGCGGCGGCGCCGAACAGGGCGATGACCGTCTCGAACTGCTTGGGCAGGTAGACCGCCACCCGCTCGGCCGGCGCGAGGTCGGCGGCCACCAGGGCGCCGGCGAACGTCTCCACCGACCCTGCCAGACCCTGGTAGTCGAGGACCCGATCCTTGTGGAGCAGCGCGGGGGCCTCGGGGGTGGCACTGGCGGCGTCGGTGATGAAGTGGTGGAGGAGCATGGATGGCTGTCGGCTATCGGCTGTCGGCTGTCGGCTGTCGCAATTCCTCAGCCGAATGCTGATAGCTGAAGGCCGACAGCCACTAATGATATTGTACCGTCCCCGCCGCAGCCGTGGCACCGCAGACAGAGCAACCAGGGAGCAACGATGC
>RFJX01000214.1 GCA_003694425.1 Gammaproteobacteria bacterium | reverse complement strand
CGTCACCACCGAAGCCGACCGAGGCCTTCATCTTCTCCAGGAAGCCCTCCTCGTATTCGCCGGGGACCACGACCTTCGTCGTCTGGTGCCGGGTCGGGGCCTTGAGCGGCCCCTGCGCGGGCCGCACGTCGCCCTCGACCCGGACCAGCCGGTCGTCCTCGAAGTAGAGCGAGACCCGGCGCTGCTCGCGGGTCCAGCTGCGGCCGCCGCGATAGGAATAGATGTAGTCCCAGCGGTCCTGGTGGAAGGTGTCGATGACCAGCGGGGTGCCCATGATGTAGCGCACCTTGCGCTTGTCCATGCCGGGACGGAGCTGGGCCAGCATCTCCTGGGTGACGACATTGCCCTGCTGCACGTCGATGCGGTAGACCCAGGGGATCTCGGTGGGGCTGGGCATGTCCTCCAGGATCGGGATCCGCTCCGCCGAACAGCCTCCGAGCAGAGGGGTCAGCAGGAGCAGGCGCGGCAGCGGTGATCTGGACATGGGACGGGGATTCTCGGGAATGGTACTGGCCTGGTCCGGCGATTCTATCATCCCCGGAGGGTGCGGTGAGCATCCTCCTTGAGTACAATCCGGCGCAACGGGCCCGGAGGGGCCCATCCTGCAGCCAGCCACGGGACTACGGCCATTGGAGTCAGACGATCTCAGAAAACTGGGCCTCAAGGTCACCCTGCCGAGGATGAAGATCCTCGAGATCCTCGAGCATGGCGGCAAGCGCCACCTCAGCGCCGAGGATGTCTACCGGCAACTGCTGGAGGCGGGTGAGGAGGTGGGCCTGGCCACGGTCTACCGGGTCCTCACCCAGTTCGAGGCCGCGGGTCTGGTCCGCCGTCACAACTTCGACGAGGGCCACTCGGTGTTCGAGCTGGCCTCCGAGGAACACCACGATCACATGGTCTGCCTCAAGACCGGCAGGGTGATCGAGTTCTGTGACCCGGAGATAGAACGGCGGCAGAAGGCCATCGCCGAGGCGCATGGCTACCGGCTGTGTGACCACAGCCTGATCCTCTACGTGGAGCCGATCGGGGAAGAGGGGTCCTGAGCGGACGCCGCGCGCAGCAGCTCGCGGGCGTGGGCCCGCGCCTGGGCGCCGACCTTGACCCCCCCCAGCATCCTCGCCAGCTCTGCCTCCCTCTGCGCCTCCTCCAGGGGCCGCAGCCGGGTGGTGACCTCTCCGGCATGAGCGGCCTTTTCCACCACTACATGATGGTGTCCCTGGGCCGCCACCTGGGGCAGGTGGGTGACACACAATACCTGACGCTGTTCGCCCAGCCGCCGCAGCAGCCGCCCGACGATCTCCGCGACCCGTCCGCCGATGCCGACATCCACCTCGTCGAACACCAGGGTGGGAACCCCCCGGTAGCCGGCCGCGGTCACCTGCAGGCAGAGACTCACCCGAGACAGTTCACCACCCGAGGCGACACTGGCCAGCGGCCGCAGTGGCTGGCCGGGATTGGCACTGAACAGGAAGGTGACGCGGTCGCGTCCGGCGGCGGTTGGCGGACCCTCGTCCGCCGTCTCCACCTGGACCGTGAAGCGGGCCCCCTCCAGCCCCAGTTCCTGCATCTGCAGGGTGACCGCCTCGCCGAGGCGCTCCGCGGCCTCCCTGCGCGAAGCGCTGAGCTGCATCGCCGCCTCCCGGTACCGCTCCAGGGCGAGGCTCAGTGCCTGTTCGAGCTCGCGCGCCCGCTCCTCCCCCGATTCCAGCTCCGTCAGCCGTCCGGCCAGGCTCTGCTGCAGTTCCGGCAGCTCTTCCGGCCGCACCCGGTGCTTGCGGGCGACGTCGTGCAGGGCCTCCAGGCGTTGCTCCACCTGGCGCAGCCGTTCCGGATCCAGTTCCGTCCTCTCCGTGTACCGCTGCAGGCTGGCCGCTGCCTCGCCGGCCTGGATGGCGGCCGATTCGAGCAGCTCCGTCACCTCCGTCAGGGCCGGTTCGTAGGCGGTCAGCGGGGTCAGATCGGCCTTCACCCTGGCCAGTCTGTCCAGGGCCGAGCCCTCCTGGTCCTGGAGCAGGATGAGCCCCTGAAGGGCGGTGTTCACGATCCGGCTGAGGTGCTCCAGGCGGGTCAGTTCCTGCTCCAGGGCCTCGCATTCCCCCGGCCCGGGTGCGAGCTGTTCCAGCTCCCGGAGCTGGTAGCGCAGCAGCTCCACCTCGGCCTGCCGGTCCCCGCCCTTGCCACTGAGCGAGCGCAGCGCATCGCGGCTCTCGCGCCAGGCGCGGTGGGCGCGGCCCACCGCCTCCACCAGCTCCGCGTGGCCGGCGAAGCCGTCCAGCAGGGCCCGCTGCTGCTCCGCCCGCAGCAGCGCCTGGTGGGCATGCTGCCCATGGATGTCGACCAGGTGGCTGGCCAGGGCCGAGAGCTGCCCGACCGGAGAAGGGCGGCCATTGATGTAGGCCCTGGAGCGG
>RFJX01000213.1 GCA_003694425.1 Gammaproteobacteria bacterium | reverse complement strand
TGCGGATGCAAGCGACGGTTTTGTAAGGGGATCGAAGACCGCGCTCTTCGATCCCCGTCAAGCAAAAAGTCCATGGACGGACTTTTTGCGCTGGAAACAGGTATGACGGTTTCGCAAGAAACCATCATCGCGACCATGGAGGGTCGCGCAAATCCGGATGTTGCGCATGCAACCGACGGATTTGTAAGGGGATCGAAGACCGCCCTCTTCGATCCCCGTCAAGCAAAAAGTCCACGGACGGACTTTTTGCGATTGGATCAGGTATGAGTGATGGCCACAAGGTATTGGAGACCCTGAACAGTCTCCGCTTTTCTCGACTCCCGGCCGATGAATTCTGGGATGCCTACCTTTCCAATGCATGCAGACTTTGTCATGCGGTGCTTGGAGTCGTAATGATCCAGGAAGAAGAAGGAGGATGGCGCCGGCATGGCCCTGCATGTGGTCAGGGGGAACACACAAAATACCTGGCGAACCTGCTTCGACACGGGGAGGCATTGGCAGAAAGGGCCCGGGCCAATGGTTTTGCCTATGAGCCCGCGATGCCTCTTGATTCAGCCGGCTTGCGAAAGCCCGTGGCGCTGGCCGTGGGGTTGATCACCTCTGGTGGCGATCCGGATGCAATGCTGGTGTTTTTGCTCGACCGGGCCGCCCGCAATGTCCACTTCAATGAGTATATCGTTCGCCTGCGGCTTATCGCGGATATTCCAGCATGCCACTTCTCCGGCGAGCAGACAGCGATCACCCCGGTTCATTCCGAGTCGCATTCGCTTGCCGCGATGAAGATCCTGACACTCATCCTGCAGCAACGCAAATTCGTCCTGGCCTGCGTGACGTTGGTGAATGAGTTGGCCTCCCGCTTCACCTGCTCTCAAGTGAGTATCGGTTGGAAGAAGGGCCCATATGTCTCTGTCGTCGCGGTGAGCCATGTGGAGCGGATAGAAAGAACATCATCCGTCATCCAGGCGCTTGAGTCCGTCTTCGAAGAGTCGATGGATCAAGATGCCGAGATTTTGCTTCCATGTTCCGATCCGGACGACGGGACGATCATGGCCATGCACCGCAAGTATGCCCATGACAAGCATGACAGCGCCTTGTTGTCCCTGCCATTGCGCTACCGCGGGGATGGAGTCGGGGTTGTCACATGCGAAAAAAGCGAGGGAACGTTCCGTGACGAAGAGCTGTTGTTGCTGCGCCTGGTGACCAGTCAGGTCACTCCGTGGCTTTGCAACTTGTATGAGCATGATCGCTGGATCGGCAGCAGATTGGCTTTGGCAATCAAGAAGAACCTGTCACGGAGTCTGGGAGCGGAATATACCTGGACAAAACTTTCCGCACTGCTGCTCTCGCTATCCCTGATCTACATTTTCTTCTTTTCCTGGGTGTACAAGGTCGATGCCATGGCAATCCTTGCCACGGATCGGTTGGCATTTCTGTCGGCTCCATTCGACGGCTATATTCGTGATGTCGCAGTACATACGGGGGATACCGTTGCGAAGGATGAGATTCTGCTGCACATGGATAAAGAAGAGCTCTATCTCAAGGAGTCCGAAGCGGCGGCAGATGTGTTGCGTTTCACCCGAGAGTCAGAAAAGGCCAGGGCCGTTGGTGCATTTGCGGATATGCGTGTGGCGGATGCGCGCGTGAAGCAGGCACAAGCACGGCTGTCCCGTATTCGTTACTATTTGAACCGGGCAGATGTCAAATCACCATTCGATGGCTTTGTGATTCAGGGGGATAAAAAACAGTTGCTGGGGGCACCGGTATCGAAGGGAGACCTTCTTTTCAAAGTGGCACAGTTGGGAGACCTGTACGTAAGCATGAAGGTCTCGGAACGGGATATCGATGCCATCAGGGAGGGAGCGAAGGCAGAACTGGTGTTGCTGAGCCGGCCAGGGGAGCGTATCCCCATTCGTGTGGATCGCATTGTTCCCATGGCCGAGGTCGAAGAGAATAGAGGCAACATGTTCACCGTGAGGGCGTCTTTCGTCGGCAATCCCAAGCCCTGGTGGCGCCCGGGAATGAGCGGTGAGGCAAAAATCGTTGCGGGTGAACGCCCTGTGTTCTGGATACTGTCACACCGCGCAGTGGAATACCTGCGGATGCATTTCTGGTGGTAGTCGAAGCTCCCCTACAGAATGCCAGAACCATCGGCTCCCTGATCGTTCGGAACCCTCGTCATCGACGATCGAGCCAAGAAACATGAAAGTGGAAATCTGATGTCTGACCGTACCTTCAGCGAATCGTGGTATCAAGTCGCTGATTTGCGACTTGCGCTGTTGCCATCCGTTTCGGTGCACAAGCAAAACTTTCGTGGCCAGGACTGGTTTATCCTGAGGGATACCCTCAATGATCGATTCTTTCGTATTCGACCAGAGGCCTATCGGTTCGTCATGTCCCTGACACCTTCGAAAACGGTCGAGGAGTGCTGGGAGGAGTGTCTGCGTCTCCGTCCGGAGACGACACCGGGGCAGGAAGAGGTGATCCGCCTGCTATCACAGTTGCATGCATCGAACCTGCTCTATTTTTCCAACAGGCCCGACAGCGCGCAGATCTTTCAGCGGGCGAGTCGCACCAGACGCAAGGAAGTGCAGGGAAGATTGCTGGCGTTCCTTTTTGTTCGCATCCCACTGTGGGATCCTGACAGATGGCTGGAACTCGTCGCCCCGGCTGCTCGTCGCATCTTCAGCACCAAAGGATTGATCGTCTGGGTGCTCGTGCTGCTGCTCGGGGCCATGGCTGTCATCAGCAATATCGATACCGCGGTGGATCAGGCACAAGGGATGATGGCACCGGACAACCTGGTTCTGGTCTATCTCGGCATGCTGATCCTCAAGCTGTTCCACGAACTCGGTCACGCGATGATGTGCAAACGCTTTGGCGGAAGCGTGCACACGATGGGAGTCATGTTTCTGGTGTTCACCCCTCTGCCGTATATGGACGCCACCGCGAGCTGGTCGTTTCGCAATCGTTGGCACCGCATTCTGGTTGGCGGCGCAGGGATGATGGTTGAGCTGTTCTTCGCGGCACTGGCGGCGGTGATCTGGTCCAGGTCGGGTGATGGTCTTATTCATTCGCTGGCGTTCAACATGATGATCATCGGATCTGTCTCCAGTCTGTTTTTCAATGGAAATCCTCTGCTCAGGTTTGATGCATATTACATGCTTTCCGATGCGCTTGGCATCCCCAATCTCTATCGGCGGGCGCGCGATCAATGGTATTATCTGGTCGAGCATTATCTCTTTGGTGTAGAGGAGGCCAGTTCACCAGGAGAGTCGTTGCGGGAGTCGATCCTGTTGGCGCTATACGGGTTGGCCAGCTTGGTGTATCGCGTCGTGATCACGGTTGGAATTGCTGTTTTCGTATCCGACAGATGGTTTGCGATCGGGGTGCTTGTGGTGCTGGTCACGTTCTATTCATGGGTTGTCCGTCCAGCAGGAAGATTCGTGATGTATCTGGCGACGAGCACGAGGCTGCAGCGGGTAAGGAAACGCGCCGCTTTCGTCTCTGCTTCTTTGATTTCTTTTGCGGCCATCCTGCTGTTTCTGATTCCATTCTCCTCCTCCATTCGTACGCAGGGCATCGTTCAGGCAGATCCATTCATTGCCGTACATAGCGGCAGCAGCGGGATATTACGCCGGATTCACATCCGAAGCGGAGAGAAAGTTTCCAAGGGGACGGTTCTGCTCGAGTTTGAGAACCCTGAGCTGGATATCGACATCCGGCTCACCCGCGCCAAAGTGGAGGAAGTGCAGGCATTGCGGGATCGCGCGCTACATGACCGGATCGCCGATCTAAAACCGATAGAGGCACGTTTGTCCCTGCTCCGGGACAAACTGAAACAATACAGGAAACAGCAGCAGCAGTTGCTGATCAGGGCCGAACATTCCGGTGTATGGGTATCCCATGTGGTTCGCGACCGAATCGGGACGTGGTTTCATCGTGGAGAACTGCTGGGACATATCGTATCGGAGGGTTCCGCGCACTTCCTGGCGATCGTTTCGCAAGAGGATGCATCCGTACTTTTTGCCAGGGATCAGGATGTACAGAACCATGGCGTCAAACTTTGGGGGGCGGCAGATGTGCCGCTTGCGGTATCGAACGTATCGGTAATTCCCTATAAACAAACGAAGCTTCCATCCGCGGCACTCGGCTGGTTCGGCGGCGGGGATGTGGCCGTGACCGGGAAGGACAAGTCGGGCCGTGAGGCGAAAGAGCCTTTTTTTGAGGTGATTGCCCAGCTGGATTCGAACGACCGTGGCGTTCGGCTATACCAGGGGCGTACCGGGGTGTTGTACATCGACCTTCCTCGCGAAACGCTGGCGAATCGTATGATCAGGGGATTGAGTCAGATTCTGCAGAAGAGATACCATCTATGATGGAATCGCAAAAAGTCCGCGGAGGTTCTGCGATTCGATCAGGCTCGTTTGCCCGGCAATATCACCAAAAACCGCGGGAGGATCGTTGTCGTGCGTGACATCATCCAGGATTACAGTGCGTATCTCATTCGGGAAGACAGGCCGCCGTTGTCCGGACTGGATGCACTGGTGCATCGTTTGCAGGGGCAGGTTCGACGGAGGTGGGGACGCAGGCGCCTCTATGTGACAGCCTGCAGGATTGCGCATGCCGCCGAGGGGCCAGCCTCCATGGATGATCCCACGCTGTTTCGAACCCTGGAGGAGATTCGCCATCGTGTCCGTATGCAGAGGGAGGAGGGTGATATTATCGAGCATGCACTCTCCTATCTGGTGGAGGCAGCCGACAGAACACTCTCCATGAGACCTTATCCGGTGCAACTGATGGGAGCACTGGCCTTGATACAGCAGTATGCGATTCAGATGCAGCCCGGAGAAGGAAAGACCCTAACCGCCTGTCTTGCCGCTATCGTGCTGGCCTGGAGGGGGGGATCGTGTCATATCATTACTTCCAACGACTATCTGGCGCAGCGAGATGCAACATTGATGCAATCGATGTATGAACGATGTGGTGTCACCGTGGGCTGTGTTCTTGGATCCATGAGCAGAAGGGAGCGCCAGGTCAACTATCGACGCAACATCGTATACGCAACCAGCAAGGAGCTGTTGGCCGATTATTTGCGCGACGGCCTCGCCCTGCCGGATGGGCGCACCCCGGATCAAATCATGTTGATGCGACTGGAGCGCGGAACGGCGGATACAGTAATGCATGGCATGCACACGGCCATTGTGGATGAGGCTGACAGCGTACTGATCGATGATGCGACCACCCCGCTCATCATCTCGGTTCCAAGGGAGAACCGGATGCTGAAAGAGGCTGTGCGGATGGCCTCCAGGATGTCGTCGAAGTTCGTGGCAGGCGAGCACTATACCGTGAACCGTCGGCAACAGGAGATCGACTTCACCGATGCCGGACTGCGGCTGATCGAGGAGATCCATCGAGAGCTCCCTGACATCTGGCGGACACGGTCCCGAAGCGAGGAGTTGTTGAAACAGGCCCTGTTGGCACGTGAGCTGTATGAGCTGGACAGACACTATGTGATCATCGATGGCAGGATCGTGATCGTTGATGAACAGACGGGTCGGTTGATGGAGGGGCGTTCGTGGAGTTATGGGTTGCATCAGGCGATCGAAGCAAAAGAGAACCTGCCCTTGTCCGACCCCGTATCAACGAATGCCAGGATGAGCTTTCAACGATTTTTTCGCCTGTACAAACATCTTTCGGGGATGAGTGGAACATTCCAGAATGTGGAACATGAGCTGTGGCATGTGTACGGGTTGCCCGTCGTCAGGATTCCTACCAGATTGCCGAATCGACGCATGGTGATGCCGGACCGGGTGTTTGCCACGAAAGAGGCAAAATTTCAATCCGTTGTTGAAGAGGTCGTTCGTTGGCACCGACGGAACCGACCCGTACTGGTGGGGACACGAAGCATCGCGGAGAGTGAAATGCTGGCTCGCTTGTTGACGGAAGAGGGAGTGCGATGTCGTGTACTCAACGCGGTTCATCATCGCGAGGAGGCTGAGATTGTTGCCCAGGCGGGGCAGGCGGGTTGTGTGACCATTGCCACCAATATGGCGGGAAGGGGAACCGACATTCTTCTCGGCCCGGGGGTGGAGGAGATGGGAGGCCTGCATGTGATTGCCACGGAGCGGCATGAATCACGCCGAGTGGATTGGCAGCTGTTCGGTCGCAGTGGGAGACAAGGCCAGCCCGGCAGCGCACAGGCATTCGTCAGCGTGGAGGATCATGTCGTTTGTCAAGTTTTTCCGCACTGGTTTATTCTCACACTACAGAAGGTTTCCCGGGTACGGGGCGGCTCCGCGGTTGTGCTGTTTTTTTACCGGCTGGCGCAGCGGACCAGCGAATGGAGCGCATCCCTGCTCCGTAAGAGGATGCTGCATGACGATTACAAGATGGATGAGATGCTCTCCTTTGCGCGAAACGGCAGATCTTGATCTCCCATGGGCATGGCTGGCATCCCGACCAGCCTGCAGGCCGTCATGTCCCGGATGATTCCGTCCATGCAGCAAGCCTTGGGAATGAGCCCCGACATCCTGACAACGGCATCGCCGTGCTCCCGCATGCTCCCGACGCTGACTCCTGCCCCGACGGCGATGTCCCTCGGCGCACCGGAACCGAATGAAAAACTATTATTTTCGACAACTTGTTCAGAGAGGTCGGGCCGGTGTTCGAGCCCGGGTTCTGATCCTACTCGCGTGATGCGAACCATCGGGCTGGACTTGATGCCGGGAGTCCGGATAGCCTTGCTCATGGAAAAGGGAGCGTTGCCCCCTATTTTCCCCCTTCGCCGCAACGGCCCTTGCAGACTCCGGGCGCATCTGAAATGCGGCGCATGACCCGTTGCTTGCCGAATCCGGGCGGTACTCCGCCACACGCGCAGCATCGGAACTGGGCATTTGCTGGGGAGAGTGTGTATCGGTGATCAGATTCTTTGGCAGGAACCTGTTTTTTGCGGTTGTAATCTGTTGCGCCCTGGCGGTTGATGCGGTTGCTGCATCGATGTTCCCCGCCGCCCCCACGGTGGTCTCCATCCCCGGTGGTTCAGCCCCGGCGGATGTCGCGCTTATCGATGTGGGCGGTGACGGCGCACCGGATCTCGTGGTGACCGACCGCTATAGCTACTTTTTCTTTGTTGCGCAAAATAGTGGTTCAGGGTCGTTTCCGAGTGGTTTTGCGAAGTCCTATGCGTTTGGTGGCTGGAGTGTTCGGTCGATCATCGGTGGGCGGTTCAATCAGGACGCGTTTGTGGATGTTGCGGTATCCAACGCGAATCAGAATCGCGTGACGCTGTTGTATGGGGATGGTGCCGGGGGCTTTCCGTCGCTGCCCATCGGGCCGTTTCCGTCCTCTAGTGCAGCGTTGGCCGTCAATGTTGTTCCATACACCACCTTGTCACCTGCAGCAGCGGTCTCCACGCTGACCAGCACGAATTTCAATGGGACGACGGTGACGGTTAGGTTGCAGTATCTTTCGACCAACGACGTCTATGTCACTCCTACTGTTGGCGTATCCAGCCCCTATACTGTCGGCAGCAATCCTGTCGCCGTGGTTGCCAGCGATGTCAACAACGACGGCCATCCCGACCTTTTGACGGCGAATGCGAACGGCAAGAGCATTTCCGTGCTGATCAGCAACCCGGGTGGCTATTCCGTCGCCTCCTTTCCCGTCATTCTTGCCGCGCAACAGAGCTTCGTTCCTTCGGCGAGTCCGCAAAGCATCTCCATGGTGGATGTGAATAACGACGGGAATGTGGATGCGGTCGTAACCATCGGAGGCAAATATCTCTCCGTATTGTTGGGGGACGGGGTCGGCGGGTTCGGTTCCCCACTGTTGATTCCCACCAATGGAACCGGCTCGGATCCCGTGCGCATCGGCGATGTCAATGGCGATGGCAAGCAAGATCTGATCAAGGCCGACAACACTGGTAGCCAATATATGCTCTGGCTGGGGGATGGCAGCGGAGTGTTTTCCCGGCCGACACTGGCGTCGCTCACTGCAGGCGGGGTGCCCATAGATCTCTATGCGGTGGACTTTGACCAGGATGGCTATGTCGATCTGGTGGCTGTGGACTCGACGGGCAACAGACTGGATGTCTGGAGGGGCAGCGCGGCGGAGTTTCGTGGTGTGACAACCTATGGGGTCGGGACAAACCCCGTCTCTGTTGCCCCGGCGGACATGAATGGTGATGGGCGTTTGGATTTTCTCGTGCTGAATGCTGACAGCTACTCCGTCTCGGTGCTGCTCAACAACGGTAATGGCGGGCTTTCCGCTGCCACAAACTATCCGACCATGACGGGGCAACAGATCTCAGCACACTCCTCGGCCAAACCCAGTGCACTGGCGGTGGCTGATTTCAATAGGGATGGCCGGTCGGATGTGATGGTATCGCATTTTGGCAGTGCCGTCTTGTCGTTGCTGGTTGGCAATGGGAGTGGAGGAGTGGCCAGCCCCATCCTGGTGAACGATTCAACAGGGGGTGGTGCGGGTGGCAGCAGGGTGCAGGCGGCCGATATGAACGGAGATACCATCCCTGACGTGGCGGTGGCGGATGCCGCCGGGGGCTTTTTGGTGCTGTTCAATGACGGCACCGGTTCGTTCGGCATCCCCGCGCGGTTTTCGAGCGGCTTGTTGGGATCCACCCTGGCCGTTGACGATTTGAACGGGGATGGGCTTCCCGATGTCGCCACCGCCTCCCCCATCTATACCGATGTTTATGTTCAGATTCATCAGGCCACATACGACACGGTGGCGCCTTCTGGATCGGTACAGATCGCCGGAGGGGCATCGGCGGTGAATCACACCTCTGTTTCCGTGGATGGATTCTGCAGCGACAACAGTGGGGGAGTCGGGTGTGCGTGGGCGCAGATCTCCTATGACAACGGCGCTTCCTGGTCATCGTGGCAACAGTACACCACGGCGGCCAATCCCCTTGTGAGCATTCCCTGGACAATGCCGAGCGGGGATGGCACGAAAACGGTACAGATGAGATTTGCTGATGCCATGGGCAATGTTTCATCGGTGGTCTCCGCATCGGTGTTGCTGGATACCGTCGCTCCGGGTGCGCCCGTAATCACGAGCCCGGCGAATGGAACCGGCAATCAGCAGTCCCCGGTGATCTCGGGCACCGCCGAACCTTATGCCAATGTTCAGGTGTACGACAGCCATGTTGCGTTGGGGAATCCGGTGACAGCATCAGCCAACGGGGGGTGGACATTGACCCTTCCCGCCCCCCTTTCCGCCGGCAGTCATCTGTTCTCGGCGATCGCCACCGATGCTGCGGGCAACAGCAGCACGGAGTCGACCGCTGTCAACTACACCATCGATACCACCCCCCCGTTGATCACCTTGTCCGGGCCATCGACCATATCCTTGACATGGGGCGGAAGCGCTTTTGTCGATCCAGGTGCAACCGTTCGGGATGACTTTGACACCGGATTGGTGGCGACGGTGACCTACACGCTTGGTGGACAGGTCAAATCCGGAGTGGATGTCTACACAGCGGGGACCTATACCCTGACGTACAATGCCACGGACCATGCCGGCAATGCCGCTGCCCCGGTGACGCGGACGGTGATCGTCAAGGATGTGACGCCCCCTGTAATCACGCTGAATGGCGGCTCTCCTTACACGGTGGCACAGGGACAGGCCTACACCGATCCCGGAGCGACGGTCTCGGACAATGTCGATACGGGGTTGACCGCAACGGTAACAGGGTCGGTGAACACGAATATTCCGGGGAACTACACATTGACCTACACTGCGTCGGACAGCGCGGGCAACCAGGCTGTCCCGGTCACCAGGGTGGTGCGCGTCGTAGACCAGACTCCGCCGGTCATTACACTGAATGGGGCAAACCCCTACCCCGTCAACCTTGGCTCCACTTTTGTCGATCCCGGATCCGTGGTCACCGACAATGTGGACAGCGGTCTGGTGGCCACAGTGAGCGGGACGGTGAATACGGCCGTTGCGGGTAGTTACACGCTGACCTACACGGCATCGGACAGTGCCGGCAACAGCTCCACGGCGACGCGCACGGTGATCGTAGGTGATTCGACGCCACCCGTCATCACACTGCAAGGCAACAACCCGCTGATCTGGCCGTTGGGAACTCCATTTGTCGATCCTGGATCCAACGCCGTGGACGCGGTGGACGGCGTATTGACCGTAACCGTCGGTGGAAGCGTGAATACATCCGTTGTCGGCAGTTATACGCTGACCTACAGCGCAACCGATAGCTCGGGAAACCAGTCGACGGTAACCCGAACGGTCAAGGTGCAGGACTTGACCCCTCCGGTAATCACACTGCTCGGCGCCAACCCCTATACGGTGGCACAGGGAAGTGGATTCGTCGATCCGGGGGCGACGGTCAGTGACAATGTGGACAGTGGGTTGACCCCGACGGTCAGCGGGAATGTGAATGTTGCTCAGGTGGGCAGCTACACGCTGACCTATACGTCCGTGGATTCCGCAGGAAATCGCTCGACCAAAACCAGAACCGTCCTGGTAGTCGATCAGACACCTCCTGTAATCACGCTCAACGGCAGCGATCCATACATTGTTCCACAGGGCGGGCATTTTGTCGACCCCGGGGCGGTCGTCAGCGATAATGTGGACCAAAACCTCGTGGCCACAGTGACCGGCAACGTAGACACGCTGACCGTAGGCTCGTATCTGCTTACCTACCAGGCCAAGGATCATGCCGGGAATCAAGCGCAGAGTGTCACCCGCACGGTAAAAGTGCAGGACTTGACCCCCCCGGTGATCACCTTGCTGGGGGCCAACCCCTACACGGTGGCGCTGGGAGGCAGCTTTGCCGATCCAGGATCGACGGTCAGCGACAATGTGGATACAGGGCTGTCCGCCACGGTTTCCGGGTCGGTCAACACCATGGTACCGGGCACTTATGTATTGCAGTACAGTGCAAGCGATGCCGCGGGGAACGGTACTACCGTCAACCGTATGGTGATCGTGGCGGATCAGACGCCCCCGGTGATCACTCTGCTTGGGGCCAACCCCTACACGATTCCCGTGGGAACGACATTTGTCGACCCGGGTGCATCCGTGCAGGACAACTATTCATCGGGATTACAGCCTGTTGTTACAGGGACTGTGGATTCCATGCACCCAGGGCAATATACGGTCTCGTACGATGCTACGGATCATGCGGGCAACCGGGCTGCCACCGTGACGAGAACCGTTCGCGTGGTTGATACGGAACCGCCGGTGATTCAACTGACTGGAAGCAGCAACATGGTCGTTGCGCTTGGTGGGCAGTTTGCCGATCCGGGCGCTGTTGTGCATGACAACTACAGTCAGGGTCTGGTCGCCACCGTTGCCGGTGCCGTGGATAGCAGCAAACCCGGATCCTACGTGTTGACCTACAGCGCTGTCGATGAGGCGGGAAATCAGGCAATACCGGTGAACAGAACGGTTCAAGTGGTGGATCAGACCCCGCCGGTGATCAGCTTGTCGGGCGCACAATCCATGACGATAGCCCAGGGATCCGTCTTCAATGATCCGGGGGTGACCGTCAGTGACAACTACAGCGTGGGGCTGGTCGCCAGCGTCAGCGGGCGGGTGGATACAAACCTGGTTGGCAGCTATACGCTGCAGTACGACGCCTATGATGAAGCGGGCAATGCCGCCGTATCCGTATATCGTGTAGTCCATGTAACCGATCAGACCGCTCCCGTGATCCAGCTTCAGGGCAGTGCCACGATGAATGTGGATGTTGGCCTTCCCTTTACAGATCCGGGCGTTGTCGTTGTCGACAATGTGGATACGAATCTGTCCGCAGTGGTCTCGGGGCAGGTGAATACAGCGGTTCTTGGAGATTACTCCCTGACCTACACGGCCCGTGACCAGGCGGGAAATACAGCTTCCCCGGTTGTTCGTGTCGTACATGTGTTGGATCGACAGCCTCCAACGATTACTTTGGTTGGCGCAAGCGTGATCACGATCCCTGTCGGGGGTGTGTTCACCGATCCGGGAAGCATCGTCACGGACAATGTTGATGTTGGACTGATCGCATCGACAACGGGAACGATTGATACCGCGACCGTCGGGCAGTACACACTCAGCTATACCGCAGTGGACTCTTCGGGCAACAGCGCCACACCGGTCAGCCGGACGATCAAGGTGGTGGATACGACACCACCGGTCGTCGTTCTGAATGGCGCCGATGTGATCAATATTTCATTGGGAAGCAGCTTTGTTGATCCGGGGGCAACCGTTACCGATAATGTCGATACCGCCCTGTCGGTCAACGTCGTTGGCAGTGTAAATACATCCGTTGCGGGACAATACCTGCTCCGCTACGGAGCTGTGGATTCGGCCGGGAATGCTGCGACGGAAGTGGTCCGGGTGGTCAATGTGGTGGATCATACAACCGCCGTTGTCGACCATAGCCCCCCGGTGGTGGTTCCACCCTCCGATATTACTGTCGAGGCAACGGCATCGCTCACCCCTGTTGCCTTGGGAAATGCAGTGGTAACGGATAACATCGATACGGGTCTGGTCGGTCGGCCATCTACATCGGGGCCATTTTCCGTGGGTACGCACAGTGTGACATGGACCGCAACCGATGCATCGGGCAACACGGGAAGCGCCGTGCAAACGGTGATCGTCACCGACACTACCCCGCCGGTGATCACGCAATCTGGCAGCGCGACAGTTCATGTTCCCCAAGGGGGCAAATACATGGACCCCGGATTTCAGGCGCTGGATGCTGTGGATGGTGATTTGACCGCACAGACATCCTGGACGCTCACCGACAGCTATGGGGCAGTATTCGCACAGGGCACCGGGGGAGCGATCTCCATTGCGATGACGCGTACAGGGATCTATTCCCTTGCCGTGCAGGTGCATGATGCATCCGGGAATACATCGAGCAAGGTGATTCGTACGGTGAATGTCTTGCCTTCCTTGACCGTGCGCTACCCACTGAGCGGAGGATGGAACCTGGTGAGCTTTCCGATGGATCTTGGAGCAAACAGCCTTGCCTACTTCAGCAGTGAGGTGACTCGGGCAGGCGGAAGACTAGATTCCATTTGGGAATGGAACGGCAAGACGTGGAACTCGTTTGTCAGCGGTGTTCCCGTAGCGTTGAACAGTGTAACCGCACTGCGGCCCGGGGTTGCCTATTGGGTGAAACTGGCGGATCATCGCCCCGGACCCGCAACGCTGACCATCAACCTGACTGGATTCCCGGTGCCTGCTTCAACTCCCGGCTGGGTGCGTGGATGGACATTGATGGGAGTGGATCAGGATGTTGGAAGCATCGGCACATTTTTGTCGAACAATGGCCTTGATTCGGTCTGGACGGTGGAACACGGTCACTGGCAAAGTTTTCTGCTGAATGTCCCGGGCTATCTGAACTCGTTGCAACAGCTGAAAGTCGGTGTTGGTTACTATGTGCACAAGCCATAGCTGAGGGCTCCATGCAAGAGAGGGAGAGATGACTCC
>RFJX01000212.1 GCA_003694425.1 Gammaproteobacteria bacterium | reverse complement strand
GGGCCAGGATGGCTGCTCGCCGGAAAAGACGCATTCGATCCCGAAGCGGCGGCCGCTGCGAGGAAACCCGTAAGTGCGACGTAGTTCGCCGCGGACCTTGCGCAACAGGCGGTCACCATGGGCCCGCGCCAGATCGGCGACCTCGATCCGGCCGGGGTCGCGCCGACCTCCGGCTCCTCCCGTGACGATGAGCGGGATATGGTGTTCCCGGCAGGCAGCGATCAGCAGGCACTTCTCCCGGACGCTGTCGATGGCGTCGATCACGCAGTCGTAACCGGCGGCAAGGATTGCCTCGGCGCTCTCCTGCCGGAAGAAGCGGTTGATCGCCCTTGTCCGGCAAGAGGGATTGATGGCCCTCACCCGCTCCGCCAGGACCTCTGCCTTGGAACGGCCGATCGCTCCCTCCAGGGCATGGAGCTGGCGATTCACGTTGCTGACGCAGATCTCGTCCATATCGACCAGGGTGAGATTCCCGATCCCGGTCCGGGCCAGTGCCTCGACCGCCCACGAACCCACGCCTCCCAGACCGATGACCCCGACATGGGCCTGCCGCAGACAGGCCAGCGCCTGCTCTCCATAGAGCCGGGAGATACCGCCGAAACGTAGCGTCTGTTCGCTCTGCATCTCAGGTACCGGGGTGGCGGGAACGGCCGAAGTGGACGTTGGGTCTTATTCTATGTTCTGGGCATGAAAGATGCATCAGAAAGTGACAGAGGCGGGAGAAAGGAAGGCCAGAGGACCACGAATCTGAACTCATACTTTAGAAAAGTTATGCAAAGCGACAGAAATAAAGGAAAAAATGCCTTGACATAAGGGGCGGAGTGGACTATTTCTTGAGTCATGGACTCCGCCATGAGGTGATGCCATGAAACAGCTACACGACACTGCCCGGAGACATGCCGCGAACAGGGCCGGTATCCAGTCGCTCGGTGTCGCCGCATTCCCGGGCTTCATCCGCCATCCCAGACCCTTTCCGCTGAAGGTCCGTCGCCGCTGGTGGAGCCGGCGCGGCAGCGACCACTCCGGCTCCGGCCTCGGGATCTATTTCTGGCACCGGCGCCGCCTGGCCCCGGGTACCCTGGTGACCCTGGCCATCCCCCTGCGCGGGGAGACGCAGGAATTCGAGGGTGAGGTGGTTGCAGTGCGTCAGCAGGCCGGCGGATACGAGATCGGGCTGTGGCTGAATACGGTGGAGGATGCCTGCCGGGCCCGTATCGTCGAGCAGATCTGCCATATCGAGTGCTATCTGAAGGAGCGCCAGCTGCGGGAGGGCCAGACCGGCGAGCGCGAGCAGCGGGCCCGGGAATGGGTCGAGCAGTTCGCCGCCCACTTCCCGGCCTGAGGAGCGCCAGCGCCGCACAGCGCCCGTTTTTCGTCGCAATCCGGGAGCGACGCCGCATCTACTGAGCCCTTACCGGCCTCGCCCCGGTCGCGAGGCACCATCGTCAGCCGCCTTCCCGCGTCTGATCGCCTCCTGATCCCGCCCTTTGACGGATCTGCCGGACCCGGCCGGCCCGTGGCGGGATTTGAATCGCCAACGGGCATTGGCTACAATCCTCCGGCTCCGGACAGCCCCTGTCTACCGGTGTCCTCGAGGGCACCGGAAACCGTGGTGCCGGAACACGCTTGCCTCACCGGAATGCCGGGAGGCTGCTCAAACCGCAAGCGAGGTGACAATGAGACACTACGAGATCGTGTTCCTGGTCCATCCGGACCAGAGTGAACAGGTTCCGGCGATGGTCGAGCGCTATCGCAACCTGATCGAATCCCGCCAGGGGACCATCCACCGCTTCGAGGACTGGGGCCGGCGCCAGCTGGCCTATCCGATCCAGAAGGTCCACAAGGCACACTATATCCTGATGAACATCGAATGCGACGGCGAGACGCTCAGGGAGCTGACCGACGCGTTCCGTTTCAACGATGCCGTATTGCGCAACCTGGTCGTCCGCCGCGACGAGGCGATCACCGGGCCGTCGCCCATGGCGCGGGAAGAAGAGGGACGGCGCGAGGCGCCAGCGGCGAAGGGCGACTCTCCGGAGCCAGTGGCCGAGGAAGAGAAGGAAGAGCCTGCCGCCGAGACCACTGAATCAGCGGAGGAAGAATGATGTCACGCTATTTCCGCCGTCGTCGTTACTGCCGTTTCACCGCGGAGGGGGTCGAGGAGATCGATTACAAGGACCTGGACACGCTCAAGTCCTACATCTCCGAGACCGGGAAGATCATCCCCAGTCGCATTACCGGCACCAAGAACAAGTACCAGCGCCAGCTTGCCACGGCCATCAAGCGGGCCCGCTACCTGGCCCTGCTGCCCTACTGCGACGCCCACAAGCAGTAGGCGCTGAACATGCAGGCGCTGGCCGCCTATATACTGCGCGGTCCCCTGCAGGCAGGCGGCATGGTCGGGCTGTTCGGGCTGCTGTCGCTGGTGTTCCCGCCGAGTGCCTATCTGAGCGGTGGGGCCGTGGCCCTGGTCACCCTGCGGCTGGGGCTCTCCCAGGGGGCGCTCAGCTGGCTGGTGGCGATGCTCTTTGCGGCCGCGGTCTGCTGGCTCAGCCTGGGCAGCCTGAGACCGGTCCTGGCGCTGGTCGGCGGGATCTGGCTGCCGACCTGGTTGCTCGCGCCGCTGCTCGGCGTGAGCCGCTCCCAGGGGGTGTTGCTGCTGGGCTGCTGCGGCCTCGCCCTGCTGCTGGCCCTGGGTTTCCGCCTGCTGGTGGATGACCCGGTACAGTGGTGGAGCGCCTGGATCAGCGATCTGCTGGTGGTGATGCTGGGCGAGGGCAGGATGCCGGAGGCATCGCAGATCGCCGCGCTAGCGAAGCTGATGACCAGCCTGCTGGCCGCCGGCTTCACCCTGAACCTCATGTTCAATCTGCTGCTGGGGCGCTGGTGGCAGTCACTGGTGGCAAATCCGGGCGGCTTCAGCACGGAATTCCGCCAGTTGCGCCTGCCGAGGGGCTGCGCGGTAGTGTTGATCGCGGCCTCGATCGTCGTGGCGCTGCGGGGGGGGCTCCAGGAAGGAGGCATGGTCAGCGATCTGCTGCTGGTGGGCATTGTCGCCTTTACCCTGCAGGGGCTGGCGGTGGTTCATGATTACTGTGCCCGGCGGCCCGGGGGCATGGCGATCCTGCTGACCGTCTATTTTGTGCTGTTCTTTACCGGGCTCTACGGCCTGATGCTGGTGGCCCTGCTTGGTCTGGCCGACAGTCTGGGCGATTTCAGGGGACTTGCGACCGGCCGGACCGGTCAATGACTCGATGCTGTGAGGTGAGAGATGGAAGTTATTCTGCTGGAAAAGGTCCACAAGCTGGGTGAGCTGGGCGACAAGGTCAACGTCAAGCCCGGCTTTGGACGCAATTATCTGATACCCCAGAAGAAGGCGGTACCCGCGACGCCGGAGAACGTGAAGCAGTTCGAGGAGCGCCGGGCGGAGCTGGAGAAGGCCCAGGCGGAGGCCCTCGCGGCGGCTCAGGCGCGTGCCGAGTCCCTGCAGGGGCTCGAGGTCACCATCGCCAGCCTGGCCGGCCCCGAGGGCAAGCTCTTCGGCTCGGTGGGGACCGCGGATATCGCCGAGGCGATCAGCGCCACCGGGACCACGGTCGAGCGCCGCGAGGTACAGCTCGATGCGGGTGCGCTGCGCGCGATCGGTGAGTATGATATAGACCTTCATCTGCACCCCGATGTCTCCGTCACCGTGAAGGTCCGTATCGTTGCCGAGGAAACCGCCTAAGGACCGTTACCCCGCCCGCAGATCAGGGAGACCCGCTGCCGGGCGGGAGGCGGGCGCATGGTCCTGACACCGGATCGCACACCGCCCGGCACGGATGCCGGGACCCTGGCCCTCAAGGTGCCGCCGCACTCGATCGAGGCGGAGCAGGCCGTTCTGGGCGGCCTGATGATCGACAACGATGCCTGGCTGCAGGTCTCGGAGCGGCTCACCGAGGGTGACTTCTACCGGGCCGATCACCGGCTCATCTTCCGCGCCATCGAGTCGCTGGCGGCGGAGACCCGCCCGTTCGACGTGGTGACCCTCTCCGAGTGGCTGGACCGGCATGGTGAACTGGACAAGGCCGGGGGGCTGGCCTATCTGGCCACCATCGCCGACAACACCCCTAGCTCCGCCAACATAGCCGCCTACGCGGATATCGTACGCAACCGCTCGGTGCTGCGGCAGCTGATCGCCGCGGGTACCGAGATCTGCAATGCCTGCTACCACACCCAGGGGCGGGATACCGCAGAACTCCTGGACCATGCGGAGTCGCTGGTCTTCGAGATCGCCGAGCAACTGGCCCGCGGCCGGCGCGGGATGACCGGGATCAAGGACCTGCTGGCCACCGCCCTCGACCGCATCGACACCCTGTTCCAGTCGGACAGCCCGATCACCGGTCTGGCCACGGGCTTCACCGATCTGGACGAAATGACCTCCGGCCTCCAGCCCTCGGACCTGGTCATCGTCGCCGGCCGCCCCTCCATGGGCAAGACCGCCTTCGCCATCAACATGGCCGAGCACGCGGCAATCAAGGACGGCAAGACGGTGGCCGTCTTCAGCATGGAGATGCCGGGAGAGCAGCTCGCCATGCGCATGCTCTCCTCGCTGGGGCGGATCGATTCGCACAAGGTGCGTACCGGCAAGCTGGGCGACGAGGACTGGCCCCGCCTCACCTCAGCCGTGGGGCTGCTGTCCGAGGCCCGCCTGTTCATCGATGACACCCCCGCGCTGACCCCCAGCGAGCTGCGGACCCGTTGCCGCCGGATCGCGCGGGAGCACGGGCTGGACCTGGTGGTGGTGGACTACCTGCAGCTGATGCAGGTGCCCGGCACCAGTGAGAACCGGGCCACCGAGATCTCCGAGATCTCCCGCTCGCTCAAGGCCCTCGCCAAGGAGCTGAGCGTCCCCGTGCTGGCCCTCTCCCAGCTCAACCGCTCGCTGGAGCAGCGACCGAACAAGCGGCCGGTGATGTCCGACCTGCGCGAATCGGGCGCCATCGAGCAGGATGCCGACCTGATCCTGTTCATCTATCGCGACGAGGTTTACGACGAGGATTCCGAGGACAAGGGGATCGCCGAGATCATCATCGGCAAGCAGCGCAACGGCCCCATCGGGACCGTGCGACTTGCCTTCCTCGGCCAGTACACCCGTTTCGAGAACCTGGCCCGGGGCGATTACGGCGGCGGGGATTACGCGTGACCCGGCCGGCGACCGTGGTCGTCGACCTCGATGCGCTCCGACACAATTACCGGCAGGTGCGGCACCTGGCACCCGGCTGCCGGGTGATGGCCGTCGTCAAGGCCGATGCCTATGGCCACGGCCTGACCACGATGGCCCGGGCACTCTCCACGCCGGGTAACGGGGCGGACGCCTTCGGCGTGGCTTGTCTGGAGGAGGCGGAGGCGTTGCGTGAGGTCGGCATCGGACAGCCGATCGTGGTGCTGGAGGGCCCCTTCGAGCGCCAGGAGGTGCCGAGGCTGCAGCAACTGGGGATCGGGATGGTGCTGCACCAGGCGGGTCAGCTGGAGATGCTCGGGGGGCTGCTTCCGTCGCCGCCGGTCACCGTCTGGCTCAAGGTGGACAGCGGGATGCACCGGCTGGGCTTCCCCCCCGCGGAGGTGGCGGCGATCCATCGCCGGTTGCTCGCCCATCCCGCCGTCGGGGAGGTGCGCCTGATGACCCATCTGGCCTGCGCCAACGATCGCGATGACGATTCGGTCGCCAGTCAGATCGAATGTTTCGAGGCGGCGGTGCGCGGGCTTTCCGGTGAACGCAGCATCGCCAATTCCGCTGCCCTGCTGGCCTATCCGCGCAGCCACGCCGACTGGGTCCGGCCGGGTCTCGCCCTCTACGGGGTCTCCCCCTTCCCCGGCGAGCGCGGCCCCGCGTCCGGGCTGAGGCCGGTGATGGGACTCCATTCGCGGCTGATCGCCGTCCACCGGCTGCAAGCCGGCGACCCGGTCGGCTATGGCGCCGCCTGGCGCTGTCCCGAGGCGATGCCGGTGGGGGTAGTGGCCATCGGCTATGGTGACGGCTATCCGCGCCACGCCCGTTCCGGCACCCCGGTGCTGGTGGAGGGCGTGCGGGCCTCCCTCATCGGCCGTCCCTCCATGGACATGCTCACGGTCGACCTGCGTGCCGTCCCCGGGGCGGGTGTCGGGTCTCCGGTCACCCTCTGGGGAGAGGGATTGCCGGTGGAGGAGGTGGCCGAATGCGCCGATACCATCCCCTATGAGCTCCTCTGCGCCGTCGGCCGCCGGGCCCGCATCCACGTCCGCGGGGCGGAAAAGGAATGACCGTACTTGGCCCCTCACCCGTTTCGATCTCTGGCCTCGCCAGGCTGATCACCACGGAGACACGGAGGTCACGGAGTTGAATGAAGTTCGGCAATCGGCGTGCTGCCCCTTCGGGGATATTCATGGGCACTCTGCCCGAACAGTGAAGCATCTGTTGCGGCCCTCTGCCCAGGTGCGTCTGTGGTAAAAAAACTCCGTGATCTCCGTGTCTCCGTGGTGAAGAAAACATGGCGGTGAAGCAGGCCTTCCAGTGCCGCGAGTGCGGCGCCACTGCGCCGAAGTGGAGCGGCCGCTGCGGCGACTGCGGGGCCTGGAACAGCATGGAGGAGATCGCCCTGGCCCGGGGGGGCGGACGCCGCGCCGCGGCCCACATGGCCGGTGAGCAGCTGGCCGAGGTCACCGACCTCGGGCAGGCCGATACCGGCGAGACACCCCGCATCCGGAGCGGCATCGGCGAGCTGGACCGGGTGCTCGGAGGCGGTCTGGTGACCGGATCGGTGGTGCTGATCGGCGGCGATCCAGGGATTGGGAAATCCACCCTGCTGCTGCAACTGATGAGCCGCCTCCAGGCCGGCGGCCTGTCCTGCCTCTATGTCAGCGGAGAGGAGTCGACCCGGCAGGTGGCGATGCGGGCGGGGCGGCTGGGGCTGGAGGTGGCCGGCCTGCGCTTCGTGCCCGAGACCCGGGTGGAGCGGATCCTGGAGCTGGCGGCGAAGGAACGGCCGGCGGCGATGGTGATCGATTCCATCCAGACCCTCTATACCGAGGAGCTCTCCTCGGCGCCCGGCGGGGTCTCCCAGGTCCGCGAATCGGCCGCCCGCCTGGTCCAGTACGCCAAGCGCAGCGGTACCGCGCTCTACCTGGTCGGTCACGTCACCAAGGAGGGCGCCCTGGCCGGTCCGCGGGTGCTGGAGCACATGGTCGACACGGTGCTCTACTTCGAGGGGGACCCCGGCAGCCGTTTCCGGGTGGTGCGGGCGGTGAAGAACCGCTTCGGTGCGGTCAACGAGCTGGGGGTCTTCGCCATGACCGACAAGGGGTTGCGTGAGGTGAGCAATCCCTCGGCCATATTCCTCTCCCGGACCGGCGAGGATGCGGCCGGCTCGGCGGTGATCGTCACCCGGGAGGGGACCCGCCCGCTGCTGGTCGAGGTCCAGGCGCTGGTGGACGACTCCCAGCTGGCCAATCCGCGCAGGGTCTGCGTCGGACTGGAGCAGAACCGCCTGGCGATGCTGCTGGCGGTGCTGCACCGTCACGGCGGGGTATCCATGGCGGACCGGGATGTCTTCGTGAACGCCGTCGGCGGCGTGCGGATCAGCGAGACGGGGGCGGACCTCGGGGTGATCTGCGCGGTCCTCTCCAGCCTGCGGGACGCACCGTTGCCGCGGGACCTGGTGGTGTTCGGCGAGCTGGGCCTGGCGGGCGAGGTGCGGCCGGTGCAGAACGGCCCCGAACGGCTGAAGGAGGCGGCCAAGCACGGTTTCCGCCGGGCCATCGTGCCCCGCGCCAATGTCCCGAAGGGGGGTGTGGAGGGGCTGGAGGTCCAGCCGGTCAGCCGCCTGGGTGAGGTGATCGACGCGCTGAACGGCTGAGAGACCCGACCCGGGAGAGGTCAGCCCGGCTCACGCCCTCCCTGCCGCTGCTTCAGCGCGATCCTGAGAAACCCGGCCATCGAGGCCAGGTCGAGGATCAGCCCGACGCCGATGAGGGACCAGGCAATTCTGGCCGCGGCCAGCGGCGGGGCCAGGTGCGGGGCCAGCAGGCCGATGAGGCCGGCGCCGAGCAGCAGGGTGCCGACGCCGTTGAGCAGCAGGAGGGGGAGGGCGGCTGTCTGCCTGGTCGGGTTCATCTTCACCGTCCTCTATTCCGTATCGAGCGAGACCACCGGCTGCGCCTCGCTCTCGCTCACCAGTACGGTCATCAGGTTGCTCACCAGCCTGGCCCTGCTCACGGGTTCGAGGGTGACCACCCCCGCCTTTTCCAGCTTTTCCACCGCCTGGGCGACCATCCCCACGGCCCCCTCGACGATCTGCTCGCGGGCGGCGACCACCGCCACCGCCTGCTGCCGGCGGAGCATCGCCCCGGCGATCTCGGGGGCATAGGCCAGATGCGAGATCCGGGCCTCGATGATCTCCAGTCCGGCCATGGAGCAGTGGCTCTGGATGCTCTCGGTCAGGAGGCGGGCGACCGTGTCGAGGTCGCCACGCAGGGAGTTCTCACCCTTCTCGTCACCGTCGTACCAGCGTCCACTGCAGA
Source organism: Gammaproteobacteria bacterium (assembly GCA_003694425.1). Taxonomy (GTDB): domain Bacteria; phylum Pseudomonadota; class Gammaproteobacteria; order J113; family J113; genus J113. The sequence continues at coordinate 2,979 of RFJX01000212.1, read as the reverse complement.
CCTGGCGGACTGCCGACTCGCTCTGGATGGTGACGTATTCCACATAGTCCTCGACGTCGAAGACCGCCCGGGCGGTGTCGTAGACCCGCCAGACGATCACCGCCGCAACCTCGATCGGATTGCCCGCCCGGTCGTTCACCTTCAGGGTGGGGGTATTGAGGTTGTGCGCGCGCAGGGAGATCTTCTGTTTGCCGTAGAGCGGGTTCACCCAGAAGAAGCCGTCCGCGCTCACGGTCCCGGCATATTTGCCGAAGAAGGTCATCACCGCGGCCATGTTCGGCTCCAGGATCAGAAAGCCCTTGAACAGCAGGAAAACCACCGGGATCATCAGGATGCCGAATACCGAGGGTTCGCCGCCCGGCGTGCCCACGGGTGAGATGATGAGCCAGACGATCCAGAACGCCAGCAGGAGCAGGATCGGAAGCATGAGCCAGCCAGAGAGGTAGCTGGCGGGTCGTTCAGTCACCGGTTCGGTCATGTCGTTTCCTCCTTGACGGGGAGGCCGGTTCGCCGGCAGAAGGTTGAAAAACGGCCGCTTTCAATCGCCTGTCCGGCCGCGCCGGGGGGATGCAGGGGATGATCAGCCGACGAGCGCCCCCAGTTCCCGCTCCAGCTTCTGCGGATCGGCCAGGTTCAGCTCCACCAGCCTGCGCAGCAGGCTGATGCCCTCCAGGTCGATGCGGGCACAGCGCAGGCCGATCCGTTCCGGCTCCATGTGGGTCACTTCCGCCTCCATGCGGATCGGCCGTTCGCAGTCCTCGAGGCGGATGGCGATCTCGACGCCATCCCCGACCCGCGGCTCCCAGTCCCCGGGCCTGGCCAGCAGGACCCCCTTGAGCGACAGATCCAGCACCTCACAGGGCGTTTCCACGCCGGCGATCTCCGCCGTGCCGCCGAATCGAAGGCGCCGGAAGTGGCGCCTCTCCCCTGTGTCGTTTGCCTGCGTCTGGCGCTGTTTGTCACTCTCGCTCATCGGCCGGGCCCTCGTCCTGTCTCTGGTTTATCGGCCGGCAGCGGGCGGTCTTTAGCTGCTGCCCGCTCACCTGCAGGATCTCGATGACGATGTCTCCCACGCGCAGGCTGATCCCGGGCTCGGGGATACTCTCCAGTTGCTCCAGCACCAGGCCGTTGAGGGTCTTGGCCTCCTCGGTGGGCAGTTGCCAGCCGAGGGCACGGTTGATCTCGCGCAGCGTGGTCCCCCCTTCGATGAGATAGCTGCCGTCCTTCTGCGGAATGATGTTGCGCTCCAGGGGCGAGGCCCCGGTGGTGTATTCGCCTACGATCTCCTCCAGGATGTCCTCCAGCGTGACCAGGCCGATGATCTCGCCGTACTCGTCGACCACCAGGGCCAGGCGTTTGCGGTTCTGCTGGAAATTGCGCAACTGCTTGTGCAGCGGCGTACTCTCGGGGATGAAATAGGGCTCTTCGAGATAGCGGCCGATCTCCTCCTTCTCCCCGCGCTCGATCAGCTCGATCACCCGGGGGACATTGCGCACGTGGAGGATGCCGAGGATCCCGTCGAGGTTCTCCCGGTAGACGGGGACCCGGGTATGACGATAGGCCGAGAGCTGATCCAGGATCCGCTGGTTGTCATCCGCCAGATCGATGCCGAAGACTTCGTTGCGCGGCACCATGATGTCCTCGACGGTGATCTCCTCCAGTTCCAGGATACTGAGCATGTGTTCGGTCCGGCTCGGGAGCAGGCTGCCGGCCTCCTTCAGGACGGTGCGAAGCTCCTCCCGGCTCAGTGGTGATTCGCCTCCCGCCTCCGGTCGTACTCCGAGCATGCGGAGCATGGAATTGGTAACGAGGTTGACCAGCCAGACCAGCGGATAGAGCAGCCGCAGCAGCGGCGTGAGGACCCAGACCGCCCTCAGGGCCACCCCTTCCGGATGCAGGGCGGCGACCGTCTTGGGCAGGACTTCGGCGAAGATGAGGACCACCAGGGTGAGGATGGCGGTGGCGATGGCGAGCCCCGCCTCTCCGAACAGGCGCAGACCCAGGAGCGTCGCCACCGCGGAGGCGAGGATATTGACGAAATTGTTCCCCAGCAGGATCAGTCCGATGAGGCGATCGGGGCGCCGCAGCAGGGCGCTGGCCAGTTCCGCACTGCGGTTGCCCTCCTCGAGCAGCGCGCGCAGACGGTAGCGGTTGAGCGCCATCATCCCGGTTTCCGAGCCGGAGAAGAAGGCCGAAAGCAGGATCAGCAGCCCCAGCACGAGGAACAGCAGTTCCGTCGGGAGTTCGCTCATCGAAGGACCGGGTGCTCAGACACGGTGCAGGACCAGCTCCAGCACCACCTTGCTGCCGAAGTAGCCGAGCATCAGCAGGATGAAGCCGGCCAAGGTATAGCGGATCGCCAGGCGGCCGCGCCAGCCCCGCTGCCAGCGTCCCCACAGCAGCACGGCGAACACGACCCAGGCGATCATGGACAGGACCATCTTGTGCACCAGGTGCTGGGCCATGGCATCGGTCAGATAGCTCCAGCCGCTGGCCAGGCCCACGCTGAGCAGGAAGAAGCCCAGCGCGATGAGCTGGAACAGCAGCTCTTCCATGGTCTGCAGGGGGGGCAGGAAGCGGAATGCCGCCAGCGGGCGCTTGCGTCGCAGCAACCGGTCCTCCAGCCACAGGACGATGGCCTGGACCGCGGCCAGGGAGAGGATGCCGTAGGCCGCGAGGGAGAAGACGATGTGCAGCTGCATCCCGGCCGGGAGTGTTTCGGGCAGCAGTCGCTGCCCCGGCAGCAGCAGGTCGAGCAGGAGGGTCAGCATGACCAGGGGAAGGAGCAGCAGACCGAGCCCCGCCAGCGGCCGGGTCAGCATGCCCAGGAGCAGGACCACGACGATGAACCAGGCGACCAGCGAGGCGGTATTGAACACCCCGAGGTTGAGATGGCTCCCCACGGGGATCCGCAGCCACAGGCTGAGACCGTGCAGGAGGATGGCGAGCAGCAGCAGGAGCAGGGTGGGCGGGGTGGGG
>RFJX01000211.1 GCA_003694425.1 Gammaproteobacteria bacterium | reverse complement strand
CGTCTTCTCCGACGCATTGCAGCAACGATGCCCGATCATCGCCACACCCGCCGGCGACCTGCCACGCCTCTACCGGAAGGGCCGCTTCGGCGTGCTGGCCGGGCAGATCTCGGCCGAGGCCATCGCCGCGGCCATCCGCGCGGCGCTGGCGGCAGAGGCGCGCGGATTCCAGCAGGCGCTCGCCCCCCTGTGCGCCGAGTTCGACCTCGGGAGGGTCTCGACGCGCCTCCTCGACACCCTGTTCCGGAAGGGGGGGTGAATGGAAGGGACGCTCTCCCTGAGTGAGACGCCGCCTCCCTGGTGGGAGGCGCGCTGCGAGGAACGGGGCCTCCTGCTCCATTCGGAACGCTGGCAGGCGGTCCTGACCGCCGGGCTGGGCTGCCGCCCGCTCTATGCGGTCGGGGATGCGGGGGCCGCCGTGTTCAACCTGTTCCGCAAGGGGCCGTTCCGGATCGCCTATCTGGCTCATCCCGTCGGCGGACTGCTGGAAGGGGGAGAGCCCGGACAGCTGCTCACCTCCTTCATGGCGCAGGCAAGGCCGGCCCCCCATCTGCTGCGCATCCCGTGCAGCGCATTCGGCGACGACTGGACCCTGGACTGGGAGGCGGCGGAAACGCCGGAGACGGCGATCTGCGATCTGCAGGCATGGAGCGAGGAGCGCCTTCCCTCCGGGCTGCGCCGCAACATCCGCCTCTCCGCGCGCAGGGGCTGCCGGGTGGAACGGCTCTCAAGCGGTCACGGCGGGCTGGTCTACGCCCTGTACCGGGCCTCGATCGGCCGCCACGGGGGGAGCCTCCGTTACCCGCCCGCCTATTTTTCCGCCCTGCTGGAGCTGGCCGGACGGGAGCGGCGGCTTCGGTGCCTCGGTGCCTGGGTCGGGGGGGAACTGGCCGCGTTCATCGTGGTGGCCGGTCATGGCGATACCTGCTTCTACCTCCATGGCGGCATGCTGATCGAGCATGCCGCCAGTCAGGGACCGACCCGCCTCTTCGCCGAGGCCATCCGCTGGGCGAGGGAGGAGGGTCATGCGACATTCAATTTCATGTCCTCACCTCCGGATCAGCCCTCCCTGGTCCGGTACAAGGAGCGATGGGGCGGGGTCACCCGGTCCCACCGCACCCATGAGCTCGCCCGGTCCCGCTTCTGGAAGCAGGGGCTGAGGGTCAGCCAGGCCCTGTACGACCGCTTCCGCTCCGGCTGACGAGCCACTCGGTCGCGGCCAGGAGCAGGCCGAAGACCAGGACCCGGATGGTGAAGAAGATGGCGCCGGCGAGGATCCCCACAGAGACGGGCAGTTCGAGTCCCCTGCCCACCAGGCCGAGCAGCAGCTCCCTTGCCCCCAGATTGCCCGGCGTAATGGAGATCTGGGCCAGCGTGTTGAGGGTGATTCCGAGCTGGCTCGCCTGCGGGAAGTCCAGCGCATGGCCCAGCCCCCGCAGCACGGCCCAGATCGAGCAGAGGATGACCAGATAGAGCCCGGTGGCGATCAGCGCCAGCGCCGGGAGACAGCCCAGATAGGCGGTTTCCAGCCGCGAGAGAAGGACCAGGACCGCGGTGACGAACAGGCAGGCGAGGGTGAAGGGGAGCGGGTCGAGGACCAGTCCGAGGGCGGCCAGGAGACTCACCATCAGGGAGACGACCACGCCCAGCAGCATGTACCGCAGATAGTCGTGCCAGCGCAGTTCGGGATAGCGCCTGGTCAGCGTCCTGAGCAGGACCAGGGTCCCGCTCTTCGCCGGCAGGATGGTGTTGAGCAGCCCCTTGCGGGCCGTGAACAGGGCAATGCAGGGCCAGTCCGGCGGCAAGCGGTGATAGCGGAGAAAGAGGGCGACGTGCAACGCCTGGAGCAGGAACACCAGCAGGGCCATGGCGGCGGCCAGCAGCAGCCAGGGCAGATCCAGCGCCCAGAGCTCCGGCGGGGCGTGCCACACTCCCCAGATCACGGTTCCGGCAAACAGCAGGTAGCCGGCATACAGGCGCAGCCGGGCGAGGGCGGCGCGGTCCATCACCCCGTGCCTCCGTTCCCGGCCAGCTCCTCGAGCAGGGCCTCGATCTGCGGCCGTTCCGGCTCCGGCTCGTGCCGGGCGCGGGGAAACCGGGCGGGAAGTCCCGCGGTGTCGCGCCTCCGGTATCCGTCCGCGGCCAGCCAGCCGGCAACCTGATCCAGGAGCCCGCGGGGGTCCCGGCAGAGGTCGTCATAGCTGACCTCCATGCAGCGATCCGCGCAGGGGCCGAGCTGCCGGTCCAGGAGCTCCTCGGTCATGTACGCCTGCCAGGTCACCTGCTGCCACGGCGGCCGCCCGAGCCATTGCCGGTAACCGGGTGGCCTGACCGACCACCACCGGCCCGGCGACGCCTGCCGGCGCCTGGCCCGCAGCAGTGATTCGGCGACCTCCACCCGATCCCGGTGGATGCGCAGGAAGCGGGGAGGCGGATCGAGCCTCGCCAGGACCCCGGCGACCATGTCCAGATAGACGTTCTTGAACACCATCGGCAGGCCCAGGATCAGCGACATGCTGGCGAGCTGGGCGGAGATGGCGCTGAGGGTCGAAGGGTCCACCCCGTCGGGAGGGACGAAATGCCCTTGCTCGGGGTCTTCGGGGAACCAGCGGTACCAGAGGCCCGGATGTTCGGTCGGGGCCCGCCGGCCCGGAATCGAGCCATATTCGGAACGGAAGCAGGGTTCGGGGTCGCGCATGGAGCGCGGGAACAGGCGGCAGAGCAGATTCGGCATGCCGTGGAGGTATTCGAAGGGGCGGCCGGGATACCCCACTTCCAGGCCATGGGTGACGACCTGGTACAGGAGGGTCGTGCCCGACCTGGGCGGGCCGAGGATGAACAGCGGCGGTGGCGCCTCGCCCCTGCGCAGGAAAAGCGCGTCCAGGGGCTGGAGCAGGCGATTGAATCCGTAGGCCAGGGAACGGAGCCGGCTCCCGCGCATGCCGGCTCAGCCGAGCACCGTGCGCACGGCGTGGATGACATCCGCCACATCGGCGTCGCCCAGCGCCGCCGAGAGCGGCAGGCTGGCGGTCTGGCGCCCGATCCGCAGGGCGTTCGGCCAGGCCTCCGGTCGCCAGCCGAAGCGCTCCCGGTAGCAGGGGTGCTCCGGGATGCTGAGGTAGTGCACCCCGGTGCCGATGCGCCGCTCGTGCAGGGCGCCGAGGAAGGCGTCACGGGTCATCCCGCAACGCTCCGGATCGACCAGCACGGTGTAGAGGTGGAAGGCGTGCCGGGTGTCCGGCTCCGGCTCCGCCGGCAGAACCAGGGGGAGATCGCCGAAGGCCTCCTGGTAACGCCGCCAGATTTCCCGCCGCCGCTCCCAGTTGGCCTCGAGCCTTTCGAGCTGGTGCAGGCCGATGGCGGCGGCCAGGTCGGTCAGGTTGTACTTGTAGCCGCATTCCACCACCTGGTAGTGGCGGTAGCCCTCGTCGGAGAAGCGCTTCCATGCGTCCTGGCTCATGCCGTGCAGGGCCAGGCGCCGGATCCGGTCCATCGCCTCCGGGTCCCGGCCCAGCACCATCCCCCCCTCGCCGGTCACCAGGTTCTTGGTGACGTAGAAGCTGAAGCAGCCGAAATCGCCGAAGGTGCCGGCCGCCTGACCCCGCCAGCGGGTCTCGATGGCGTGGGCGCAGTCCTCCACCAGCTTCAGTCCGTGCCTGCGGGCGATCGTCGTCAGGGCCTCCATGTCGCAGGGGCGGCCGGCGAAGTGGACCGGGACGAGGGCGCGGGTGCGCGGGGTGATGGCCGCCTCCACCGCTGCCGGGTCGAGGTTCATGGTGACCGGATCGACGTCGGCCAGCACCGGCGTGGCGCCGGCGTGGATGATGGCGTTGACCGTGGCGCAGAAGGTCAGCGGGGTGGTGATCACCTCGTCGCCGGGCGAGAGGTCGCAGGCCAGGAGCGACAGGTGCAGGGCGGCGGTGCAGGAGTTGACCGCGGCCGCCCGCTCCGGCGCCACCCCCTCGTAGCGGGCGAATTCGCGCTCGAAGCGCGCCACCCGCGGCCCGGTCCCGAGCCAGCGCGAGCGCAGCACCTCGACCACCTCCGCGATCTCCGCCTCGCCGATCTGCGGGGCGCCGAAGACCAGGAACTCCTCCCGCCCGCCGCTCACGGGTGCTCCAGGATGCGGTTGCCGTTCTCCAGCAGGATGCGGCTGGCCTCGAACAGCGACTCGAAGGTGCCGGCGTCGGTCCAGCGCCCCTTGCAGATGCTGTAGCCGAGCTGGCCGCGCCCGATGTAGGCGTTGTTGACCGCGGTGATCTCGTACTCGCCCCGCGCGGAGGGTTCGATCCCGCGGATGATGTCGAACACCTGGTCGTCGAAGAAGTAGAGCCCCACCACGGCATAGGGGGATTTGGGGCTGCTCGGCTTCTCCTCGATCTCGATCACCTGGTGCTCGTCCAGGGCCGCCACGCCGTAGCGCTCCGGGTCCCCCACCTCCTTGAGCAGGACGTGGGCCCCGCGGCCCTGGCGCAGGAAGGCATCGGCGTAGGGGCGGATGGAGTACTCGAAGATGTTGTCGCCGAGGATGACGCAGACCGGATCGCCGCGCACGAAGTCCTCGGTCAGGGCGAGGGCGTGGGCGATCCCGAGCGCCTCCTCCTGCACCTTGTAGCTCAGGCTGCACCCGAACTCCTTGCCGCTGCCCAGGCAGCGCACCACGTCGCCCATGTGGGCGGTGCTGGTCACCACCAGGATCTCCCCCATCCCGGCGCCGGTGAGCTGGCGGATGGCGTGGTAGATCATCGGCTCGGTGCCCACCGGAAGCAGGTGCTTGTTGGTGGCCCGGGTCAGGGGATAGAGGCGGGTGCCCAGGCCGCCGGCCAGGATCACCCCCTTCATCTCGCCAGCCCCAGGCGCTGGCCGGCATCGCTCTGTTCGGTCACCTTCTCCATCCACTCCCGGTTCTCCAGATACCACTGTATCGTCCGCCGCAGTCCTTCGCTGAAGGGCATCTGCGCCCGCCAGCCGAGCCGGTCCGCGATGCGGGAGGAGTCGATGGCATAGCGGAAGTCGTGGCCGGGCCGGTCCTCGACGAAAGTGATCAGCCGCTCGTGCGGCGCCCCTTCCGGGTGCAGCCGGTCCAGTTCCGCGCACAGCAGGCGCGCCAGCTCCAGGTTGCTGCTCTCGTGGCCGCCGCCGATGTTGTAGCAGGCCCCGACCTCTCCGGCCTCGAGCACCCGCACCAGGGCCTGGACGTGATCGCCGACGTAGAGCCAGTCACGCACGTTCTCGCCGGTGCCGTAGATCGGCATGGGCTCGCCGGCCAGCGCCTTGCCGACGAGCAGCGG
>RFJX01000210.1 GCA_003694425.1 Gammaproteobacteria bacterium | reverse complement strand
TGCACCACGGAGACACGGAGAACACGGAGGCCTGCTTCTCTTCCGATATCTTCACGGACTCACTGAGGATGGATCCGTATCGTTATTCCCCTCCGTGTCTCATACGTTATAGCCGTGGTCAATGGTTGGTTGATGATAATGTTTTTCCGGGGACGCCCGGTGAGGTGTGGGCAACCTGTTCTGTGTCTGAGACCTGAGAGTCTGTCGCGGAGATAAGTCCCACGCCAACCTTTGTGAAGCTGGACGGTATCTGAGGCCTCCCTTCGGGAAGAGCCTGCGTGTGTGAGGAGAGCGACACAAGGTATTGGGTGCGTTTCCCTTGGCCCTGCACAGCGAGGAGGTTGATAACTGGCGATGGAATATCTTGGCATCGATGTGAGCAAACGCTCCCTGCGCCTTGCCCTGTTGCGCAGGGACGGGAAATATCGTGACCGGACGCTGGAGAATACTCCCCGGGGGTTCGGGCAGCTTGCCCAGTGGCTGGAGAAGTGGTCCAGCGAGCCGGTGCATGTCTGTCTGGAGGCGACAGGCCCCTATGGTGAGGCGGTGGCCGAGTACCTGCATGAGGCTGGCTACCGGGTGAGTATCGTCAACCCGGCCCGGGTCAAGGCCTTTGCCCAGTCCGAGGGGCTGCGCACCAAGACCGACAAGGTCGATGCCCGGCTGATTGCCCGTTTCTGCCAGGCCCTGGAGCCAGAGCCCTGGCAGCCTGCACCGCCCAGGGTACGGCAGCTGCAGGCACTGGTGCGCCGGCTGGATGCCCTGCAGCAGATGCGGCTGCAGGAAGAAGGGCGGCTCGAGGGCGCCCATCCGACGGTGGCGCCGGAAATCCGCTCCCATCTGGATTATCTGGACAAGCAAATCCAGCACCTGCGACAGCAAATTCGTGAACTCATCGACGACGACCCCGACCTGCGCCAGCAGGCCCGCCTGCTTGCCTCCATTCCCGGCATCAGCGACATCACCTGTGCCTGGTTGCTGGCTGAGGTCCGGTTCGAACGATATGACAACGCCAGAGAGCTTGCCGCATACACCGGACTGACCCCCAGAGAGTTCCAGTCCGGGACCATCAAGGGCAAACCCCGTCTGTGCAAGCGCGGCAACGCCCGCCTGCGAAAGGCACTCTACATGCCGGCACTGGCTGCCATCCGATGTAACCCCCTGGTCCGAAACCTGGCTGAAAGAATGCGTAAGCGCGGCAAGCAGGGAAAAGTCATCGTCGCCGCCGCCATGCGCAAACTCATCCATATCGCCTACGGCGTGCTCAAACATCAGACCCCATTCCTGGAACAGGGGGCTTGACTATCAACACAGTATCTCTGTGGTGAACATCGATCTTGCATGGCCCCTGATTGGCACCGATTCCAACGCATGAGACACGCAGGGCGCGGAGATGGACTGATTGCGGGGAGGAAGAGACGAAGCGCAATCCACCCTGCAACTCCAGCGCCAGCCCCACCCCGGGGCGATCGGGTGCTAGACTCCCTTCCATGCTGTTGCTGGACCAGCTTGCCGAGGCCCGTATCGTCGAGGCCATGGAGGCCGGCGTCTTCGACGACCTGCCGGGTGCCGGCAAACCCCTGCGCCTGGACGACGATTCCCTGGTGGCGCCGGATCTGCGCATGGCCCTGCGGGTGCTGAAGAACGCGGGCTACGTGCCGCCGGAGGTCGGCCTGCGCCGCGAGATCCACGAGCTCGGCCAGCTGGTCGAGGCGCTGGAGCGGGCGGGAGACGAAGATGGCCGGGAGCAGGCCGCCCGCCGCCTGGGCCTGCTGCGGCTGCGCCTCGACCTCCTGCACCGCGGCGACGGCCCGCTGTTCCTCGATCCCGCCTACCGGCAGTCCCTGTTGCACCGCCTCGAGCGGAGGTGATCCCATCGAAGCCCCCTTGCTACAGGGGCTTGCCGGGAAATCCTAAAGTCCCGCCGTTTGTGGCCGATGTCAGTTTCGTGACTGCTGCAGGGAGAGATGGATGACCGGAAAGAAACCGGCCATGATCGGGCGCTTCGAGCTGGTGCGTCGCCTCGGCGAGGGATTGCAGGGAAAGGTCTATCTCGGCCATGACCGGGAGCTGGACCGCAAGGTGGCGCTCAAGGTGATCACCCCGGCCAACGGCGATACCCGCGTCTCCGAGGGCATTGCGGACGAGGCCCGCATCGCCGCCCGCATCAGCCATCCCACCGTCGTGCCCATCTTCGAGGTGGTGATGCTGGGCGAGACCCCGGTGCTGGTGTTCGAATTCGTCGACGGCATGACCCTGAGGGAGTACATCCGGGAGCACGGTCGATTCGGGGAGCGCGAGGCCCTGTCGCTGCTGGTGCGCATCGCCGCCGGCCTGCGCTGCGCCCACGAGCAGGGCGTCATGCACCTGGACCTCTCCCCGCGGAACATCATGATCGATCAGGAGAAGCGGCCCCGAATCATGGACTTCGGCCTGGCCCGCCTGATTGCCTCGATCGAGACCGATCGGTACCGCAACGAGGTGGCGGGCACGCCCCGCTACATGAGCCCGGAGCAGGTCGCCGCGGCTCCGCTGACCCCCGCTTCGGACATCTTCACCCTGGGCCTGGTGTTCTACGAGCTCCTCACCGGTACCCCCGCGATCAACGAAAAGGGCTTCGTCTCCATCATCCATGCGGTGGAGACCGTGAAGATAGACTGGGCCAGACTCCATGCGCTGGGTGTCTCTCCGGAGGTCGTCGCCCTCCTGCGCGAGATGCTGCAGCGCGACCCCGCACGGCGGATCGCCTCGGCCAGCGAGCTGGTCCCGGAGCTGGACAATGTCATCGAGATGCTGCGCAGCACCGAGCAGGGTTCGCTGGCGCTGGAGTTCCTCATGCGGCGGCTGCAGCGCCGCCCGGAATTCCCGGCCTGCTCCCATGCCATCGCGGAGATCAACCGGCTCACCGCGGAGGACTCCGGCGTCAGCTTCGACCGACTGGGATCGGTCATCGTCCGCGACTACGCGCTGACCAACCGCATCATCAAGATCGCCAACTCCGTCGCCTTCAACCCGGCCAACAAGGAGGTGAAGACCATCTCCCAGGCAATCGCCCGCCTCGGCCTGCGGCTGGTGCGGACCATCAGCAACGGTCTCCTGCTCTACCGGCAGGATGGTGATGACCCCGGGCTCAAGGACCTGCTGGCCAGCGCCTTCGTCTGTGCCCTCGTCGCCCGCCATATCGCCGGCCAACGCGACCCGGCACTGGCGGAGGAGGCCTTCATGTGCGCCCTGTTCCACGACATGGGCAGCCATCTGCTGGCCTTCTATCTGCCGGAGGAACATCGGGAGATCGGGGAGCTGATGGCCAGGGGCAGGAGCCGGACCGAGGCGGAGCGGGCGGTGCTCATGCTGCCCGCGCCCGAGCTGGGCAAGGCGGTGGCGGCGAGGTGGCACTTCCCCCAGATCATCATCGAGTGCATGAACCGGCTGCCCGAAGGGGTCGTCGAACCCTTCGATACCGCGCAGGGCCTCCTCCTGCACACCGCCAACTTCGCCAGCGAGCTGTGTGAACTGGTGCGGACCGCGGGTGAGGGAGAGGACCTCCTGCTGGGGGCGGAACGCTTCCTCGATCGCCATGCCAATCTGCACGACGGCGACATCGACTGGCTGTGCCGCCTGGTCTCCGCGGCCGCCGGGAAGTTCGCCGACCTGGCCCCCACCCTCGGGGTCAGCTACCGCGGCTCCGACTTCTGCAACCGGCTGGGCGAATTCGCCGGCGCCCTGGGTGCGGCCCGGGAGGAGAGGGAATCCGCTCAGGCCTGACCGGCCTCCAGGGCCTCTCGCTCCCCGGCCTCCACCTCCCGGAAGCGCATCCAGCGCCGTCTCCGGTAGTCATAGAGCTGGCAGTGGCGCATGGTTTCGAACAGGTGGCGCAGGTCCAGCAGCGAGACCCGCTTCACCTCCCGGTCACCATAGAGTTCACGCTCACGCCTCTTCAGTTCGAATACCGGCAGGGCCGGTTTGCGGTGGTGCATGATGTGGTAGGAGAAGTCCATGACCGGGACCGGGGCCAGGGCGGGCGAGGTGGTGGTCACCTCCTCGGGATTGCGGGTGATTACCGGCTCGGCGAACCAGGGGATGTCCCGGTGGGTGTGCTGCAGGAAGACCACGGTCCCGACGATGTGCATGCCGACGAGCAGCGCCACCACCTCGATGATCACGAGATCGACCAGCCACTGCTGCGGGTCGAGCAGCCGGACCGCGCCAATCAGCCCCGCATGGACCAGCACGATCAGGGCGAAATCCCAGTACTGGACCGGCCTGAGCCGATCGCCCATGTAACTACGGTTGGGCAGGAACTTGAGCCGGAACAGGCGGTTGGTCACGTAGTAGACGCCGATGCCGGCGGGACTGCGCAGAAAGCGCTCCCACAGACGCCGCAGCGGCGACATCGCGCGGTACTCCTCGGGCGAATGGGGGCTCCAGCTGTTGAGCCCCTTCACGTTGGTATAGACGTGGTGATGGTGATTGTGAATCACCTCGAACAGGCTGTAATTGTGGAAGATGAGAGAGAACAGAACCCGCCCCCAGAAATGGTTCCAGAAACGCCCCCGGAAATAGCTCCGGTGGCACAACTCATGCCCCAGATTGAAGAACATGCTGTAGACGAAACCCAGCGGGAGGGCATAGAGCAGCTTGACCCAGAGGGGCCCGCTGCCGGTGATCTGCCACACCAACAGGGCCCAGGCCGTCAGAAGTGCGACTATCGGGGCGAGACTGCTTGCCATTTTCTGTCCCTCCGACGTTTTTCTGGCGCGTGAACCCTGTGTATAGACAGCCCGCCGCGGCTTGTCAAATCCCGTCAGGGTCCTGCAGCGACGGCCTGGTGGCCGGAGAAGAGACAGCGACTGACCCGCCCGCTGCCGGTCCGGATCAGTGACGCGGGTTCTCCTCGGCACGGGAGGCGTGTCCCGCGGGGGCCGCCAGCGGGGGGTGGCCGGTGCGCGCCCGGATCCAGTTGAGGGTCTCGAGGACCCGGGGCCTGGTGACCAGCCAGCGCTCCAGTCGGTACTTGCCCGGATAGTTCATCAGCAGCAGACCGACCAGCATGGTCAGCAGCCCCTGCCCGGGGGTGAAGAGCATGATCAGCCCGGCCAGCAGGAACAGGG
>RFJX01000209.1 GCA_003694425.1 Gammaproteobacteria bacterium | reverse complement strand
GTATTCAGTTGTCAGTGATCAGTCCTCAGTTTTCAGTTTTCGGTATTTGCTCAGTCTATGGCTCCCCAAGGGATGGAGAGTCACCACCTCTTCGCACCAATGACCGACGGCTGATCAATGACGGCTGATCAATGACGACTGATCACTGACAACTGATCACTGACAACTGATCACTGACAACTGATCACTGATGACCGATCACTCTCCCCCTTCCCTTTCGAATCCCTCCCGCTCCAGCAGGGCGCGGACCTCCTCGCCGTCCATCACCTCGCGCTGCTCCAGCTCGCCGGCCAGGGCGTCGAGCACCCTGCGGTTGCGGGTGAGGATGGCCTCGGCGCGCTGGCGGCCCTCCTCCACCAGTTCCCGTACCTGACGATCGATGCAGCGGGCGGTCTCCTCGCTGTAGTTGCGTTCCTCCTGCTCCTGGCCGAGGAAGCTGAGCTGGCGGTAACGGCCCCAGGTCGCCGGTCCGAGTTCTTCGCTCATGCCCAGGCGGGTAACCATGTTGCGGGCGATCTCCGTGGCCCGCTCCAGGTCGTTGGCGGCGCCGGAGGAGACATCCCCGTAGATCAGCTCCTCGGCGGTGCGGCCGCCGAGCAGGATGGCGATCTGGTCCTTCAGTTCGCCGACGGTGGAGAGAAACTTCTCCTCCACCGGGAGCTGCAGGGTGAAGCCCAGGGCCCCCGAGCCGCGCGGGATGATGGTGACCTTGTGGACCGGCTCGCCGGTGGGGACCGCCTCGGCCACCAGGGTGTGTCCCGATTCGTGATAGGCCACCCGCCGCTTCTCCTCCGGGCTCAGCCCCCGCCCCTGTTTCACCGGTCCGGCGATGACCCGGTCGATGGCGGCCTCGAAATCCTCCATGGTCACCTGGTCGTGATTGTGCCGCAGCGCCATGATGGCCGCCTCGTTGCAGATGTTCTCCAGGTCGGCGCCGACGAAACCCGGCGTGCGCGCGGCGATCACCTTCAGGTCCACATCCGGGGCCAGGCGCATCCTGCGGGTGTGGATCTTCAGGATCGCCTCGCGTGCCTCCAGATCGGGCTTGTCCACCACCACCTGCCGGTCGAAGCGGCCCGCCCGGAGCAGGGCCTTGTCCAGGATCTCCGGGCGGTTGGTGGCGGCCATCACCACCACCCCGGAGGAGGGGTCGAAACCGTCCATCTCGGACAGGAGCTGGTTCAGCGTCTGTTCCCGCTCGTCATGGCCGCCCACGGCCGGTCCCAGCCCCCGGGCCCCGCCGACGGCGTCGATCTCGTCGATGAAGATGATGCAGGGGGCGTGCTTGCGGGCCTGCTCGAACAGCTCCCGGACCCGGGCCGCGCCAACGCCGACGAACATCTCGATGAATTCGGATCCGGAGATGCTGAAGAAGGGCACGCCGGCCTCGCCCGCCACCGCCCGGGCCAGCAGGGTCTTGCCGGTCCCCGGCGGGCCCATCAGCAGCACTCCCTTGGGAGGACGGGCACCGAGCCGCTGCAGGCGGGAGGGGTCCTTGAGGAACTCCACCACCTCCTTCAGCTCCTGTTTGGCGCTCTCGACCCCGGCGACATCGTCGAAGGTCACCTTGGGCAGTTCGTCGGGATGGATACGGATGCGGTTGCCGATGTTCAGGAAACCCCTGCCCAGCCCACCCATGCGCTGGGCCATCCAGCCCCAGAGCAGGAACAGGATCGAGAAGGGCAGGACCCAGTTGAAGAAGAAGTTGCTCAGCCAGTTGGACTCGTGGCGGACCACGAAGCGCACTCCCTTCTCCTCGAGCATCCTGGCCATGTCCAGGTCACGGAGCGGCACGGTGATGAACTGCTTCGGCTGGTGGGTGCGGTCATCGATCTCGTCCAGCACCCCGGCTATGTAGCGTTCGGTGATCACCGCCTCCTTCACCTTCCCCTTGTCCACGTACTCGAGGAACTCGCTGAAGGGGATCTCCTGCCGGCGGGCCTCCTCCATCCCGTGCCAGATGTAGAAGGAGCCGAGGATGAAGAGCAGGTAGAGTAGGAAGGTAAAGTCCGGGCGCTGCCAGAACTTCTGTTCGCTGGTCTTGTTGATCTCGATGTCCGGCCGGTCCTTGCGGGGAGGACCCTGGAATTTCTGGGACTGGGCCATGGATCTCCTCTGCCGAATGGTTGCCCGGGGCATTCTACCCCGGGAAGAAGCCAAAAAGTTCCGCCGCAGGAACTTTGCATCCGGAACCGGGTCATCCTATCATGCTGCAACGCACAATACAGGGGCAGGGGAGATGGACAAACCCTTAGAGAACAAGGGCAGGGCCGTCGCGGCGGCCCCGGAAACCGGTCCGGTCGAAGAGGACACCTGGCGCAACCTGGACCGCCTCTTTCACGCCACCCTCGGGCGAATGACCCTGTCGCTGTCACCGGCGGCGATCGCCCTGGCCTGGCTGGACTGGCTGGCCCACCTCTCGGTCTCGCCGGGCAAACAGTTGCTGGTGGCGCAGAAGGCCCTGCGCAAGGCGCTGCGGGTGGCCCTCTACAGTTCACGCCACGCCCTGGATCCCGGGACCCCGCTGTGCATCGAGCCCCTGCCGCAGGACTCGCGCTTCCGGGACCCGGCCTGGCAGAAGCCGCCTTTCAACTACATCCAGCAGGCCTTCCTCAACTATCAGCAGTGGCTGCACAACCTGACCACCGGGGTGCGCGGGGTGCAGCCGCGGCACGAGGAGATCGTCACCTTCATGACCCGGCAGATACTGGACGCCTTCTCGCCCTCCAACTTCCCCTGGAGCAATCCGGTGGTGCTGCAGAGGACCCTGCAGGAGAAGGGGATGAATTTCTTCCGCGGCTACATGAACTGGCTCGAGGACCTGGAGCGCCGTCTCGGCAACAGACCCCCGGTGGGAGCGAAGAAGTTCCGGGTCGGCAGGGAGGTGGCGGTGACCCCGGGCAAGGTGGTCTTCCGCAACGAGCTCATGGAACTGATCCAGTATTCGCCGGCCACGGAGAAGGTGCATGCCGAGCCGCTGCTCATGGTGCCGGCCTGGATCATGAAGTACTACATCCTCGACCTCTCACCACACAACTCGATGGTCCGCTACCTGGTGGAGCAGGGCCACACCGTGTTCATGATCTCCTGGAAGAATCCCACCGCCGAGGACCGTGACCTCTCCTTCGACGACTACCGCCGGCTGGGGGTGATGGCGGCACTGGACGTGATCGGCGACATCCTCCCGGGACGCAAGGTCAATGCCCTGGGCTACTGCCTCGGCGGCACCCTGCTCTCCATCGCCGCCGCCACCATGGCCCGGCACGACGACGACCGCCTCAGGTCCATCACCCTGCTGGCGACCCAGACCGACTTCACCGAGGTGGGCGAGATCGGGCTGTTCATAACCCCCAGCCAGCTCACCTGGCTGGAGGACGTCATGTGGAGCCAGGGCTATCTCGACATCAGCCAGATGACCGGGGCCTTCAGCATGCTGCGGTCCAACGACCTGATCTGGTCGGCCATGGTGCAGGAGTACCTGCTGGGAGAGCGCCGTCCGCTGATCGACCTGATGGCCTGGAACGCCGACGGCACCCGCCTGCCCTACCGGATGCATTCCGAGTACCTGGAACACCTCTACCTGAACAACGACCTGGCCGAGGGCCGCTACGAGGTGGAGGGCCGGGCCATCTCCCTGGGCGACATCACCGCCCCGATCTTCACCGTCGGCACCACCAAGGACCACGTCGCCCCCTGGCGGTCGGTCTACAAGATCCATCAGCTCGCCCGCCGGGCCGAGGTGACCTTCCTGCTCACCAATGGCGGCCACAACGCCGGCATCGTCAGCGAGCCGGGCCATCCCCGGCGCGAACACTGGATCCACACCCGCAAGGTGGAGGACAAGTATGTGGAGCCGGAGCTGTGGCAGGCCTTGGCGGAACATCGTGAGGGCTCCTGGTGGCCCTCCTGGCAGGCCTGGCTGGCCGGGCAGAGCAGTGGCATGGGCAAGCCGCCCGCCCTGGGCTCGAAGAATTATCCGCCCCTGGAGGACGCCCCGGGAACTTACGTGTTGCAGCACTGAATCCGGGAATGGCACGGTCAGGCCAGGATCGCCTGTTTCTTCAGCAATGCAGGAGGTGATGCAACATGAACAAGAGAATCGCTCTGGTGACAGGAGGAATCGGTGGTCTGGGAACTGCACATTGCCGGGCACTGCGTGATCAGGGAAGGATTGTGGTCGCCACCTACCGCCCAGGAACCGAGGAGCGGGCACGGGCATGGCAGGAGGAGCGCCATGGCGAAGGATACGAGATCCACATCTGCCCGCTGGACGTCTCCGACTACGATTCCTGCAAGGCCTGCGTGGAGCGGATCGAGCAGGAGCTGGGGCCGGTGGACATCCTCATCAACAACGCCGGCATCACCCGCGACCGGACCATGAAGAAGATGACCCGCGAGGAGTGGGACGCGGTGATCGAGGTCGACCTCTCCGGCGCCTGGAACATCACCCGGCAGGTCTTCCCCGGCATGCTGGAGCGGGGCTGGGGGCGGATCGTCAACATCTCCTCCATCAACGCCCAGAAGGGACAGTTCGGGCAGGTGAACTACAGCGCCGCCAAGGCCGGCCTGCACGGCTTCACCAAGGCCCTGGCCCGCGAGGGGGCGAGAAAGGGGGTGACGGTCAACACCATCTCGCCCGGCTATATCGACACCGCGATGACCCGGGCCGTGCCAAAGGAGATCATGGAGAAGATCATCGAGGAGATCCCGGTCGGGCACATCGGCAAACCGGAGGACATCGCCCGCACGGTGGCCTTCCTCACCGCCGACGAGGCCGACTACATCACCGGCGCCAACTTCTCCATCAACGGCGGCCACCACATGTTCTGAACCCATGCGTCCCGGAGGCTTGAACCGGATCGTCCCCGTTGGCTCGAAGCACCGATCTGGGAACGATGTCACATGTCACTACAACAACACTTGAAGTGGTGGGGAATGGTAACTATGGTTTCCCCAACCATTTCACCGGGAGCCGTGCTCATGGATCGTGCCAGACCGTTTCCTTGCCGACTTCTTTGCTTCGTTCTGCTCCTGTTTGCCTACATGCCCGCAAAAGGGGTGTCGGCCGAGACCGAGGCGCAGGAGCCCCTCGAGGTAACCGGGAAGATCTACACCTTCGGGGGAAGGGGGCAGATCATCAAGGAGGTGCAGATCGCCGACGAGGCCGGGGCCTGGGACGTGAAGCTCCAGTTCAGCATCCTTCTGCGCTACCGATGGCACACACCGAAGGGTGAAGGAGAGGAGGTCCTGATCGCCCTCGACCCGGTCCGGATCGGACGGGTGGACCTGGACTTCCTCCGGCGTATCGACACGGTGCTGATCGACGAGGAAGGGATCCCGGTCGATGAGGTGCGCTACGAACCCTCACCTGAACTCGAACAGCCACTCTCCCGCGCTGCGCGCGATGAACCCGTTCCGGTCAATCGCGCCCAGCCCATCTACATTACGGTGAGACTGAAGCGGAAACTCTCCTACGAGGTGATTCCCGGTGACGACAGCCGCAGCGTCACCCTCAGGCTGTTCCGTCCGGAATAGCGGGCCCCTAACGGAAGAACTCGTCCACCAGCGAGCGTTCCTTGGCCCGGGCCTCGAGCAGCGTCGTCACGTCCCGCCATCCCCCTTTCCGCGCCAGGGCGAGGGCATCCTCGCGCTTGCGGTTGCGCAGACGCAGTCTGGCTCCGTGGTCCAGCAGAAAACGGACCGCCGACAGATGTCCTCCGGAGGCCGCCAGCATCAGGGCCGTATCACCGTGGTCGTTCTTGCGGTCGGGGTCGGTCCGCGCATCCCAGAGCAGGCGCATGACCTCAACCTTGCCGGCATGGGCCGCCAGCATGAACGGGGTGTCTCCATCGACATTGGGCCGGTGACGCTCCGCTCCCGAGTTCAACAGAATGGCGACCAGGGGGCCGTTCCCGTGCAGCGCCGCCCGGTGCAGGGGCCCCTCTCCCCGCAGGTCTGCCAGATCGGGCGAGGCGCCGTGACCCAGGAGCGCCTCGACCCCCTCCTTCCAGCCTTCGTCGGTCGCGAGCCAGAGCAGGCTGCGCTCATTCTCATCCACCTGATCGGGTGAGGCGCCCGCCGTGAGCAGGGCCTCCAGGATCTCACCCTGGTGCTGCCTCACCGCCGCCAACAGAGCCTGGGCATCGTCAGCCGGGGCACCGGCCTTCAGCAGCCGCAGGGCGATGCCCGCGTGATCCGCCGCGACCGCCAGCGCCAGGGCGCTGCGCCCCTCGGGGTCGTGCAACGCGGGATCGGCACCGGCCGCCAGCAACGCCTCGACGCAATCCCCGTGGCCTTCCCGCGCGGCCAGCATCAGGGCGGTGTGGCCATCCTTCCCGGCCAGATCCGGCCTCGCCCCGGCCTCCAGCAGCAACCGCAGCACCGCCGCGTGCCCCTGCCATGCAGCCCGGGCCAGTGGCGTATATCCCATCGGACCGCGCCCATCGACTGCCGCCCCCTTTTCCAGCAGGTGCCTGACTGCCGGCTGCTGGCCCCGCCATGCGGCCACCAGCAGGGGGGGCCAGCCCCGATAGGCCGGGTCCTGCTCCGAGACCGCCTCCTGCACCGAGCGGGCCAGGTCCTCCTGCTGCCGGTCCTGCCGCGCCAGCCGGATCTTTCCCCCGTGCCTGCGCAGCAGGGCCACTACCGAATTGCGCTGTGCCGCTGCGGCGGCGTGGATGGCGTCCACCCCCTTGCGATTGCGGTGGTCGATGCGGGCGCCGTGACGCAGCAACAGCCGGACGCTCTCGGCATCGCCCCGTCTGGACGCCACGATCAGGGGCGTGTCGCCGGCCTGGTCGGGACTGTCGGGCGAGGCCCCGGCCCGCAGCAGCCGGCCGGCGATGTCTGGGTGCCCGGCGGCCACCGCGTGGTAGAGGGCGGTCCGGCCCTGCCGGTCCCTCTTGCGTACGCTGGCATGGTGGGAGAGCAGCTCCTCCACTACGCCCGGACTCCCTGCAACGGCCGCGTGCATCAACAGGCTCATGCCCTTGTCGTCCGCACTCTCCACCCCGGCACCCGCCTCGAGCAGTTCGCGCAGACGGGCGCGCTGCCCCTTGCGCACCACCTCCTGCAAGGTCGCAAGAGACGGGGGCGGAGCGCCTCTGTCCCGCTTCTCCGGGGCGGCAGGCGTCTCGGGCAGAGCGGCCAGTTTGCGCCTGGCCAGGGTGTGGCCGGCGGCGGCGGCCTTCGCATACCAGCGGCGGGCCGCCGCCAGGTCGCGCTCCGTGCCCCAACCGTGCTCGTACATCGATGCCAGGCTGTAGGCGGCCTTCACGTGGCCCTGCTGTGCCGCCCGCCGGAACCAGTCAAAGGCCCGGGCATGGTCCTTCGGCACGCCCCGGCCGGTGCGGTAGAGGATCGCCAGCTGGTACTGCGCCTCGGGCACGCCCTTCTTGGCCACCTCCCGGCAGATCCGGGCCGCCTTCTCGTAGTCGTGCAGGCGCACTGCCTGCCGGATGGTCGCCATCGCGGGGTCTTCGGCCAGCACCTGCCGTGCCGGAAGGGAGAGGAACAGGAGCAGGAACAGGCCTGTGAGAGTGGGCAGCCGCATCATTCGGTACCGTACTTGGTCTCGACCTCGATTCCGATCGACTTGAGGAAGGGGGTGGGCAGGATGCCGCCGGCACAGACGATGACGGCATCGTTGGGCAGCTCGTGCAGCTCCCCCTCCTGCTCGATCACGACGCTCTCCTCCCGGATCTCCCTGACGTTGGACTTCATCATCACCCGCAGGCGCCCCTCCTGCTCGGTCCGGGCCACCTTGTCCCGGTTCTTGGCCTTGGCCCGGCCGAAGGCCTCGGAGCGATAGGAGAGCGTCACCGTGGTCCCCTCCTCCTCCGCGATGCTGGTGGCCGCCTCCAGGGCGCTGTCGCCACCCCCGACCACCAGCACGTGCCGGCCCCGGTACTGTTCGGGATCGATCAGGCGGTAGACCACCTTGTTCTGCTCCTCGCCCGGCACCCCCAGCTTGCGCGGCGTGCCGCGGCGTCCTATGGCCAGCAGCACGGCCCGGCTGACGTACTCGCCCTTGCCGGTTATGACGCGGAATCCATCCCCCTCGCGGCGCACCTCCTCGACCTTCTCGCGGAAACTCACCTCGAGCCCGGTATCCGCCACCACCTTCTGCCAGAACTCGAGCAGCTGCTCCTTGGTGGTCTCGGTGAATCGCACCTTGCCCACCAGCGGCAGCTCCACCGGGGCGGTCATCACGATCTTGCCGCGCGGGAAGTGGGCCACCGTGCCGCCGAGGGAGTCCTGCTCCAGGGTGACGAAGCGCAGTCCGTGTTTCATCGCGGTGAGAGAGGCGGCAATGCCGGCAGGACCGGCCCCGACGATCACCACGTCCAGGCGATCATCGCGGCCCAGGCCGTCCAGCTTGCGAATGGACTCCATCGCCTGCTTGCCCTGCTCGATGGCGTTGCGGATGAGCCCCATGCCCCCCAGTTCACCGGCGATGAACAGCCCCGGGACGTTGCTCTCGAACGCGGGCGAGACCTGCGGGATGTCCACCCCACGGGTGGCAGTGCCAAAGACAAGGGTGATGGCATCGGCCGGGCAGGCCGCCTTGCAGGCGCCGTGGCCGATGCAGTGGGTCGGATTGATCAGCTCCATCTTGCCCCGGATCAACCCCAGCACCTTGTGCGCGGAATTCTCCGGGCATGCGTGGGCGCAGGACCCGCAGGCGATGCAGCGGCTGGGATTGATCACGGGATGCAGCGAGGCCGGCTCGGTGAGGCCGGCCTCCTTTGCCTCGCGCCAGATGCGTTCCGCCTCTCGGTGGGCACGCGCCCGCAACAGGGAGTAGCCGAGCCAGATGACCAGGGCCGGTCCCAGATAGAGGTACCACTCCTGCTCCATGTCACCTCACCTTGGGTCGAGACTGCACGCACCGACGGCCACACCGGCCGGGAGTCGGCCAATCTAGCGTGGGCCGGTGGTCGTTGTCATGTGCGACCGGGCAAACTGTGAGATCCGTCACACAAGTTCCATGGGGGCGTTGCTATTGTCCGCTGACAAAACCCGGGGCTCTCCTGGCTGAGGAGCCCTCGGGACAAGAAACAACCAGCAGTCAGGATCCGCAACTGGGGCACAGCCGCGGCACCGGATCCGGAGGGCTTCGGACAGCGGCCCTCCGGCCGGGATTACTGCGATGCCCATCGCGGACAGGGATGAGGGGCAACATATGGCAGTCGAAGTCCTTGCCAGTGAGGGCGCAAGCGCCCGTGCCGCAACCGCCGGGCGGCCTGCGCAGCGTTCCGTCGATCGCCTGCTGCAACCACCCCGTGCCCGTCTCGGCACCTGGACCTTCTTCCTCTCCACCGGGCTCCTCGTGCTGTGGGGATGGGAAACGGATCTGGAGGACTACATCACCGCCGAGTCGGGGGTCGGCTACGCCCTCGGGATCATCGGCGGGGTGATGATGCTCTCGTTGCTGATCTATCCCCTGCGCAAGCGTATCCGCTGGCTGAAGCGAATCGGCGCCGTGCGCCACTGGTTCCGTGCGCACATGGTGCTGGGGGTCCTGGGGCCGGTCTGCATCCTGTTCCACTGCAACTTCCACCTCGGCTCCCTCAACAGCAATGTCGCCCTGTTCTCGATGCTGACCGTGGCCATCAGCGGCATCATCGGGCGCTACTTCTACGGCAAGATCCACTACGGCCTCTACGGGGCCCGTTC
Organism: Gammaproteobacteria bacterium; assembly: GCA_003694425.1. Classification (GTDB taxonomy): domain Bacteria; phylum Pseudomonadota; class Gammaproteobacteria; order J113; family J113; genus J113. Next base: position 3,421 of record RFJX01000209.1, on the reverse strand, counting down.
GACCCTGGAGCAACTGCGCCTGGACACCAGCGATGCACGGGATCACCTGCGTGAACTCCTGGAGCAGGCACCGGCCCTGCGCAACCGCCTGCTGGAGTTCGAGGACCACGCCCTGGCAACACCGCCCACCGTTCTGCACAGTCTCTGGCGCCTGCTGACCATCACTCCCCGCACGGCCTGGCTGCGCTTCAGCTCCACCTTCACCCTGCGTCCCACGGTGAAACTCCTGGCCCGCTCGCGTGGCTGGGACCGCGCCCGTTGCCGGCAAGCCCAGATCGAGGCGAGGCAATATCTGGCGGCCTACCTGGTGGCAATCCGCAAGCTGGTCCAGCAGCACTTCTTCGAGCGGCTGTTCGGTCTCTGGCACGTGCTGCATGTGCCGTTGTTCATCATGCTGGTGCTGACCGCGACGGTCCACGTCATCGCCGTACACATGTTCTGATGCGGGTACTCCGGCATGGAAGCGCGATCCTCGCGCTCATCGCCCTCGCCATGATGACGCCCTCCTCCCAGGCCGCCGAACGGCGCCTGGAGCGCCTTCTCATGCCCGGCCCGCTGGTCCAGGGCCACGCCCGCTACGAGGACGAGTGCGAGCGCTGCCATCAGCCCTTCAGCAAGGTCCTGCAGAGCCGGCTGTGCCGGGACTGCCACGACAAGGTGGACCGCGATATCCGCACGGGGGAGGGGTTCCATGGCCGCATTCCGGATATCGAATATACGGAATGCCGCCATTGCCATACCGACCACAAGGGTCGCAGGGCCGATATCCTGCTCCTGAACGAGAGCACCTTCGACCACGGCAGGACCGACTTCCTGCTCGAGGGGGCGCACCGGAAGCTGGAGTGCCTCAGCTGCCATCGGGCCGGCCACAAGTTCCGCGAGGCGCCGCACGAGTGCTCCGCGTGCCACCGCGAGGACGACGTGCACCGCGGCGAGCTCGGGAAGCAGTGCGACAAGTGTCACGACAGCTCAATCTGGAAGAGCCGCCGCTTCAACCACGACAACACCCGCTTCCCGCTCCGGCAGCGCCATCGGCAGGTCGATTGCGCCGCCTGTCATCCTGGTCAGCGCTACCGGGACCTGCCGAAGAAGTGCGTCGGCTGTCACCGCATCAACGATCCGCACGGAGCGCGTTACGGGGACAAGTGCCAGGACTGCCACAGTGAACGGGGCTGGAAACGGGTCAGCTTCGATCACGATCGGGACACCAGGTTCCGTCTCAAGGGAAGCCACAAGAAGGTGGATTGTGACAGTTGCCATACCGGTGATCTCTATCATGACAAGCTCAAGAAGAACTGCATGTCCTGCCATCGCAAGGACGATGTGCATCACGGCAGCAACGGGCGCAAGTGCCAGGAATGCCACAACGAGAAGAGCTGGAAGAAGTCGCAATTCGATCACGACCGCGATACCCGGTTCCGCCTGCGGGGGCGCCACCGCTCGCTCTCCTGCAATACCTGTCACCGGCAACCGGCGGACAAGGTGAAACTGAAACGGGACTGCTACTCCTGCCATCGCAACAATGATGTCCACGAAGGACGCTTCGGTGAGAAATGTGACTCATGTCACACCAGCCGGCGCTGGAATAGGCCACGCTTCAACCATAATCTGGATACCGACTATCCGTTGCGAGGAGAACACGCCAGAACGCCCTGCAACGATTGCCATCACCGGTATGTCAAGCAGGAACGGCTGACAGGGCGCTGCTACCAGTGCCACAGGGAGGACGACGTGCATCAGGGGAAACAGGGCCGCGAATGTCAGCGATGCCATGATGAAAAGGGCTGGAGCGGCAAGGTAGTGTTCGACCATGACCAGAGCCGCTTTCCCCTGATCGGCCTGCATGCCACCGTAACCTGCGAGGAATGCCATCTCTCCGCCGAATTCGACCAGGTGAAACGGCGCTGCAACGACTGTCACGAGAAGGATGACCATCACAAGCGGACGCTGGGCACGGACTGCGCGCGTTGCCACACTGCCAATGGGTGGGAACTGTGGCGCTTCGACCACGATCGTCAGACCGACTATCCCCTTACCGGTACCCATGCAGAGCTGCAGTGCGCTGCCTGCCATACCGAACCGGTCGAGGGGAAGATCGAGCTGACTCAACGCTGTTACGACTGCCATCGCAAGGATGACGTACACCGCAGAGGCTTCGGCCTCGATTGCGGGCGCTGCCACAACACCCGGGATTTTCGCGATCTGGAGATGCTGCACTGATGTATGCGATGAGCCTCTTCCTGACAGGGAATGGGCATCCGGGACGCAGACTGCGTTCGGGGTGTGACCATGGACTGCTGGCCCGACTGCTGGCTGCGCTGCTGCTGCTTCAACTCCCCGGTCTTGCGGGTGCCAAGCCCCTGTTCAATCACGACCAGACCGGCTTCCCTCTGGAGGGCGAGCATAGCCGGATCCGCTGCGACAGTTGCCACAAGAAGGGGATCTTCAAGGGAACGCCGAAGACCTGCACCCAGTGCCACGGCCAGAACAGCCCGCTGACCGACGCCACCACCATGACCGGCGACCACATGCCGGTGGGCAAGGAATGTCAGGCCTGTCACGGGACGGAGGGATGGAATCCTCCGAAACGGGTGGACCACAGCCAGGTCATGGGCGCCTGCGAGAGCTGCCACGACGGACAGCGTGCCACCGGCAAGGGTCCGCGGCACCTGACGACGAATCAGGGTTGCGACAGTTGTCATAACCCGACCGGCTGGACCCATACCTCCTTCCGCCATCCTGCCGTGACGGGCAATTGCGTGAGCTGCCACAACGGTTCCGTTGCCCGCGGCAAACCGGCTCACCACATTCCTTCCAGCAATCAGTGTGAGAGTTGCCACACCATCGGCAACTGGAAGGCCAGCAACTTCACCCATCCACCGGTCACCGGCAACTGCCTGAGCTGCCACAACGGCAGGAGCGCGCGAGGCAAGCCGGGCAGCCACATCCCCTCCAGTGACCGTTGCGAGGACTGCCACCGGACCAGCTCCTGGTCCGCCGTGTTCGACCACACCGGCGTCACCGGCTCCTGCTCCTCCTGCCACAACGGCTCCACCGCCAGCGGCAAGGGTGCTTCGCACATGGCGACCAGCAACAAGTGCGAGAGCTGCCACAACATCGGCCACTGGATCCCGATCCACGGCGTGGATCACGGCGAGGTTCGGGGTACCTGCGTCTCCTGCCACAATGGCAATCGGGCCCCGGGCAAGTCCGCGCATCACATCCCCTCGAACAACCAGTGCGAGAATTGCCACACCACCGACAGCTGGAGGACCGGCAGCTTCGACCACTCGGGCGTCACGGCGAACTGCTCGGCCTGTCACAACGGCGGGATCGAGCAGGGCAAGAACAGCGGACACATCGCCAGCTCTGAACGGTGCGAGAGCTGCCATTCACCACGTGGATGGAAACCGGTCACCCG
>RFJX01000020.1 GCA_003694425.1 Gammaproteobacteria bacterium | reverse complement strand
GTGGTCGGAGGCGGGAGCGGCGGTTTCTTCTTCGTCGGGGCGGTTTCGCGGATCGGGGCGGGACACCAGTCCTCGGTCTCCCCGTAGGCGAAGCTGCCCCTGCCGTGATAGTTGTTCAGGGGACGGGTGGTGAGGGTGATGCGGAAGCAGCGGTCCTTCGGCAGCGGCACCTTGACCCCGCGCTCCTCTCCGGGGACCAGGTTCGGCACCTTCAGATTGCGGACGGTCCAGTCGGCGTCGCTCTCCCAGCGCCCGTAGGGCCGGGTGCAGGGGAAGTTGTCGTCGCCGTCCCTGTCCACCAGGACGTTGATCCAGGCATCCCCCCGCCAGCTCCCGCTGGTGACCTGCTGATGGATCAGGAAGTCGTCCTCGTCGCCGGCCTGCTTCGAGTCGGGCTCGTCGGTGACGGACTTGCCCAGCCAAAGGCGGCTGGTGTCGGCGTGACGGGCCCCGTCGCTGGCCAGGGTGCTGGGATAGCCGTCGCAGGGGGAACCGGGGGTGACATAGCGGGCATCCGGGGCGTCGCCGAAGTCGGCGGCCAGCAGGCAGATGGGCAGCCACAGGAGCAGCCAAGCGGCGATACGCCACGCCCCCTCTGTGGCAGTCACCCTGAATTGCTGCATCCTTACCCCCGTGCCCGGTATTGTTCTCTCGCAGCCCCTTCGCCCCACCTCATGGGACAGAGGGGCGACCACCAGGTCACACCGGTTTTTCTAGCGGTTCGGATGCCTCCCTGTCAAGGAGCCTTCACAGCCCCGCCTTCAGGCTCGCCTCGATAAATTGATCCAGGTCGCCGTCCAGCACCGCCTGGGGGTTGCCGGTCTCCACCCCGGTGCGCAGGTCCTTGATCCGGGACTGGTCCAGGACGTAGGAGCGGATCTGGCTGCCCCAGCCGATGTCGGCCTTGGCCTCCTCGGCGGCCTGTTTCTCGGCCTGGCGCTTCTGCATCTCCAGCTCATAGAGCCGGGCCCGCAGCTGGGCCATGGCGTTGGCCCTGTTCTGGTGCTGGGAACGCTCGCTCTGGCACTGGACCACGATGCCGGTCGGCTCGTGGGTGATCCGCACCGCCGAATCGGTCTTGTTGACGTGCTGGCCGCCGGCCCCGGAGGCGCGGTAGGTGTCGATGCGCAGATCGGCCGGGTTGATCTCGATCTCCACATCCTCGTCGATCTCGGGCGAGACGAAGACCGAGGCGAAGGAGGTGTGGCGCCGGTTGCCCGAGTCGAAGGGTGACTTGCGCACCAGCCGGTGGACCCCCGTCTCGGTACGCAGCCAGCCGAAGGCGTAGTCGCCCTCGAACTTGACCGTGGCGCTCTTGATCCCGGCGACCTCGCCGGGCGAGACCTCCAGGATCTCGGTCCTGAAGCCGTGCCGCTCGCCCCAGCGCAGGTACATCCGCAACAGCATCTCGGCCCAGTCCTGGGCCTCGGTGCCGCCGGAACCCGCCTGGATGGTGAGGAAGGCGTTGTGGGAGTCCATCTCCCCGGAGAACATGCGCTGGAACTCCAGCTCCTTGAGCCGCTCCTCCAGGGCATCGAGATCGGCCACGACCGCGCTGACCGTCTCCTCGTCGCCCTCCTCGGCGGCCATCTCCAGCAACTCGCGGGCATCGGCCAGCCCCGCATCGAGGGCCTCGAGGGTGGTCACCACCTTCTCCAGCGCGGCACGCTCCCGGCCCAGGGCCTGGGCCCGTTCCTGGTCGTCCCAGACGTGGGGGTCCTCCAGCTCGCGCTCGACCTCGCTCAGCCGCTCCTTGCGCGCCTCATAGTCAAAGATACCCCCTCAGGGCGTCGGCGCGCCCCTGCAGTTCCCTGATCCGGTTGTTCAGCGAGGTCAGCTCAATCATCTCGTTTCTCTGTACAGGTTCACGGGGGCTGGATGGTACCGCAGCTGTGGCCAATGTTCATGCTCCCGGCCCCTTGTCAGGCATCCTTTCGATCGCTACGAAGGCACGGAGATTGTTCAGGATGATGCCTACCATGAGACAAGGGTGGGATTTTACGCGCACCACGGTACACCTCGAGCACCAGACCTGGAAGCATGGGATAACCTTGCCCACCATAAAAGGACTGAAATTCAGGAACAATTTCATTCCTCCGTGACCACCGTGGTGAACATCGAATCAGTCGAAACGAAACCCCTCCACCGGAACCTCCACGAGCTCTCCCTCCCTGCGGACCAGGAACAGGGCCTTCAGGCCCAGGCGACGAGCCAGCGCCGGCCCTTCCTGCGGCCCCAGCACCAGCAGGGCGGTGGCCCAAGCGTCGGCGTGCATGCAGTCCGGGGCCAGCACCGTCACCTGGGCCAGCTCGTGGCTGACGGGCCAGCCGGTACGGGGGTCGATCTCGTGGGAATAGCGCACTCCCCCGATCTCGAAGTAATTGCGGTAGTCGCCGGAGGTGGC
>RFJX01000208.1 GCA_003694425.1 Gammaproteobacteria bacterium | reverse complement strand
CTGCTCTGCGGGGACCTGGAGGCGACCTCGGAGGTCCTGGTCGACCAGCCGCTCGCCCGGGCCAGCGCGGGTGGCGAACGGATCATGGCGGTGCGGGCGGATGGCAAGCCGGCCCGCACCCGCTTTCGCGTGTTGCGCCGCTTCGGTCCGGCGACCCTGGTCGAGGCGATACCCGAATCGGGCCGGACCCACCAGATACGCGTCCACGCCCGGCATCTGGGCCACCCGCTCGCCGGTGACCGCAAGTACGCTCCGCGCGAAGCACTCGCTCCGTTGAAGGAGCTGGGCCTTCGCCGTCTTTCCCTGCATGCCGCCAGCCTGCGCCTGCGCCATCCGGCGAACGGCCGGGAGCTGCACATCGAGGCACCCCTGGCCGAAGACCTGCAGGCCCTGCTCGACCGGCTCGAGGCCGGACCGGCGCGGTGAAGCCCTACCGCCTCCTCGTATTCGACTGGGACGGGACCCTGGTCGATTCCAGAGCCTCCATCGTCGCCTGCATGCGGCGGGCGCTCTCGGAGGCGGGGCTCGAGCCGCCCGCCGATACCGTCATCTCCCAGATCATCGGGCTGGGGCTGCAGGAGGCGGTCGCCAGGCTGGTACCGGATGCCACGCCACCCCAGCGCTTCCTGGTGACCGAACGCTATCGCCTCCACTATCTGAGGGACGCGGCCGAGATGGTCAGATTCTTCGATGGCGCGGTCGAAACCCTGGAGCGGCTCAGGGAAGAGGGCTACCTCCTCGGTGTGGCGACCGGCAAGTCGCGCCGTGGGCTCGATCACGCCCTGAAGTGGCACGAGGTGACCCATCTGTTCGATGCCACCGGCTGTGCCGACGAGAGCCGTTCCAAGCCCCATCCCCAGATGCTGCTCGATCTGATGGAGCGGCTGGAAGTGGGGCCGGAAGGTACCCTGGTGATCGGCGACACCGAATTCGACCTCCTGATGGCGGCCAATGCCGGGGTCGACGGTGTGGCCGTGACCTGCGGCGCCCACGACCAGGCGCGTCTGCTAGAATGCCGGCCCCTGGCCTGCCTGCGCGATGTCAGTGAGCTTCCGCGCTGGCTCGATGAGCGGGCGGAGGGTCGCGCCCCCTGAGTCCCGAGCCAGCGGACCCTGCTCGCGCGGAACCGTCCTGGAGACATGATGGAAGACGAAAACAGCCAACAAGCCGGCAAGAAGGAGACGAGCTGGGAACGCGAGGCCCTGGAGCGGCTGGCCCGCGAGGCCCTCACCGAGCAGCGTCGCGCCCGACGCTGGGGGATCTTCTTCAAGGCCCTCTTCCTGCTCTATCTCTTCGCCCTGCTCGCGATCTACCTGCCCCAGGAATGGCGGCAGGCCACCCCCATGCTGGAGAAACACACCTCCCTGGTGGATGTGGACGGGGTGATCACCGCCCATGGCGAGGCCAGTGCCGACAACATCGTCAAGGGTTTGCGCAGGGCCTTCGAGGATGACAATACCGCCGGCATCGTACTGCGCCTGAACAGTCCCGGTGGCTCCCCGGTGCAGTCCGGCCAGGTTCATGACGAAATCCGCCGCCTGCGCAAGGAGCATCCGGATATCCCCCTCTACGCGGCGATCACCGATGTCTGCGCCTCCGGCTGCTACTACATCGCGGCCGCCGCCGACCGGATCTTCGCCGACAAGGCCAGTATCGTCGGCTCCATCGGGGTGCGCATGGATGGCTTCGGCTTCGTCGAGGCCATCGACAAGCTGGGGATCGAGCGCCGGCTCCTCACCGCCGGCCCCTACAAGGGATTGCTCGACCCGTTCCTGCCGGAGGACCCGGTGGTCAAGTCCCACCTGAAGGGCATGTTGGAGGCGATCCACCGTCAGTTCATCGACGCGGTGAAGCAGGGCAGGGGCGAGCGGCTGGCCGACGATCCGGAGCTGTTCACCGGGCTGGTATGGACCGGGGAGCAGGCGCTGGAACTGGGACTGGTGGACGAGCTGGCCAGCCCGGGACGGGTGGCCCGGGAGGTGATCAAGGCGGAGAAGGTGGTGGACTATACCCGCCGTCGCAACTATCTCGACCGCTTTTCGCGGCGCTTCGGCAGTGCCCTGATCGAGGCCCTGCGCTCAGGACCCGTCCTGCGCTGAGAGCGGCAGGGTGATACCTGCGCGCTCGAGCATCGAAACCAGGCGGATCAGCGGCAACCCGACCAGGGCGGTCGGGTCGTCTCCCGTCATTCGCTCGAACAGGACGATCCCCAGCCCCTCCGAACGGAAGCTGCCGGCGCAGTCCAGCGGCCTCTCCGCGGCCACATAGGCCGCGATCCGCTCTTCCCCGAGGCGGCGGAAGTGGACTGCGTAGGGTATGCAGTCGAGCTGGTATTCCCCGTTCCCGGTATCGAGGAGACACAGACCGGTGAGGAATTCCACCTTGCGCCCGCTCGCCGCCCGCAACTGTTCCCTGGCCCGCTCCTCGGTACCCGGCTTGCCCAGGATGGTACCGTCCAGCAGGGCGGCCTGATCGCTGGCGATTACCAGGGTCCTGTTTCGCGGATCGAGGCGGGTGGCCACTGCCTGGGCCTTGGCCAGGCTCAGACGGCGCACCAGCGCGGGCGGCGCCTCGCCCGGCAACGGGGATTCGTCCACCTCTGGCGAGAGCTGGCTGAAGGGCACCCGCAGGCGTCCCAGCAACTCCCGCCGATAGGGAGAGCCGGAGGCGAGGACGATAGACGGCAGGGACTGCGATGAGGCACTGGCTGTCATGTCAGCGAACCATTTTGCATTTTCATATTCAGACGTCTGGTTTATAATTCACTGCTTATGCTTGGGACGCTTCCGGTTATCATCGAACCGTTCCGGCTGGCCGCAAAGGGTAGCACGCTGGCGGGGACGCTGGAGACGGCGACGATGTCACGACTGCTCGAAGCAGTGCATGGCTGCGCGGAGCGTGTCAGTGTCGAGTTGCGCTTCGAGCGGGACGAGCAGGGCGTCACCACCCTGCGGGGTCGGGTGACCGGCCACGTGGAACTGATTTGTCAGCGTTGTCTCGAGCCGATGGGACACGACATCGACGCCGAGGTCTGTCTTGGCGCGGTGAGAGGGGAATCGGCGATGCAGGCGTTGCCTGGCGAATACGAACCCCTGGTGGTGGGCGAAGAGGGCGGTTATCCGCTGGCCACGCTGGTCGAGGACGAACTGCTGCTGGCCCTGCCCATCGCCGCCATGCATCCCCATGCCTGCGTCGATCCGGCGGGCACGGAGCAGGAAGAGACGCCGCAGGCGGCGAGAGAAGGCCCCTTCGCCGGCCTGGCCCTGCTCAGACGGGGGCGGAACGGGGGCGAAGGCACGGAAAATTGAATCAGGTCCGCGGCTGCGGGCGATTTTGTCACGAGCATTCCGAATAGAAACAGGAGTTGACTGATGGCTGTCCAGCAGAACAAGAAGTCCCCTTCGAAGCGGGGCATGCGCCGCGCGCACGACGCCCTCAAGGGGCCGGCACTCTCGATCGAGCCGACCACCGGCGAGGTCCATCGCCGTCACCACATCAGCGCCGACGGTTACTACAAGGGCCGCAAGGTCGTCGAAGACAGGGAAGAGACCCAGTAAGGCCGCGCCGCCCGCCCTCACGACAGGACGAGGCAGATGGAGACGCGGATAGCGCTCGACGCCATGGGCGGGGATGCCGGCGCCGGGATGGTGGTGCCGGCCGCCCTCCATACCCTGAAGAGGGAGCCCGGGCTGCGTCTGGTGCTGGTCGGAGACCAGGCCCTGCTCGAGGACCTGGTGGCGAAGAACGGCGGCGGGCCGGGCGACGGCCGGCTGACGATCCATCACG
>RFJX01000207.1 GCA_003694425.1 Gammaproteobacteria bacterium | reverse complement strand
GGGGCTCACGACACGCCTGCGTTCTCCTGCAGCTGTCGCACCAGGGGTTCGAACCCGTCGATGGCCGCGAATTCCCCGGTGTCCTTCTCCGGGCCACGGGTGTCGGGGCGGCGGACGGCGAGCAGGTGGCGGATGCCGTGGTCGGCGGCCGCGCGCAGCACCGGCAGGCTGTCGTCGATGAACAGGGTGCGCGCCGGATCGAAGGGTTCCTGCGCCTGCAGCCAGTGCCAGAAGGCCTCATCCTCCTTGGGGCGGCCGAAGGCGTGCGCGCAGATCACCCGGTCGAGGTGGCCGCCGAGCCTCGTCTTGCGCAGCTTGAGGTCCAGGGCCTTCTGGTGGGCGTTGGTGACCAGCACGACGCGCTTGCCGGCCGCCCGGGCCGCGTCCAGGAACTCGATCACGTGGGGATGCACCGCGATCAGGTGGTCGACCTCGGCCTTGAGCTCGGCGATGTCGAGATCGAGCACCTCGCTCCAGTAGTCCACGCAATACCACTGCATGGTGCCCTCCTTGCTGCGAAACAGCGGCACCAGGCGGTCCTTGGCCTCCGCCACGTCCATGCCGTGGCGCTCGGCGTAGCGCAGGGGCACGTGTTCCCGCCAGAAGTGGTTGTCGAAGTGCAGGTCCAGCAGGGTACCGTCGAGGTCCAGCAGTAGGGTGTCGATCTCGTGCCAGGGCAGGGGATGCATGGCGCGATGCCTCGGTTCGGGGTCATGTACAATAGCGGCGCGATCACTCGGCAAGGATACCCTACTCCGTGTCGGAAAGACCCGAGATCCTCTCCGTGCGCCTGCTGGCGCAGACCCGCCTCTTCCGCATTGAGGAACTCGACCTCCGCTTCTCGAACGGCGAGGAACGGCGTTACGAGCGCCTGGCGGGTATCGCCGGGGGCGCGGTGCTGGTGGTCCCCGTCCACGAGGGGCAGCTGTACCTCGTGCGCGAGTATGCCGCCGGCACCGAGCGCTACGAGCTGGGTTTTCCCAAGGGGCGGATCGATCCGGGCGAATCCCCGGAAGAGACGGCCAACCGTGAGCTCCAGGAAGAGATCGGGCTCGCCGCCGGGCGCATCGAACCGCTCCGCGCCGTGACGGTCGCCCCCGGGTATTTCGAGCATGTCACGCACCTGCTGCTGGCCCGCGACCTGCGTGTCTCCCGGCTCGAGGGAGACGAGCCGGAAGCGGTGGAGGTGGTGCGCTGGCCGCTGGCGGATATCGACGGGCTCCTGGGCCGTGAGGATTTCACCGAGGCACGCAGCCTGGCTGCGCTCTTTCTCGCGCTCCAGAAACTCCAGCGAGGAGACCCTGACGCATGAACGAGGAACACGCAGAATTCGATCCGTGCACCCTGCTCGACGAGGTGCTCGCCCTGTCCCACGAGGCCGGCCGGCGCATCCTGGAGATCTACGAACGGGCCGATCATGGCGTGACCGAGAAGGCGGACCGCTCGCCCTTGACGGAGGCGGACATGGCCTCGCACCGGACCCTCGTCGCCGGCCTGCGCCGGCTCACGCCCGATATCCCCATCCTTTCCGAGGAATCCGCCGACATCCCGTGGGCGGTACGGCGGACCTGGAAGCGCTACTGGCTCATCGACCCGCTCGACGGCACGAAGGAGTTCATCAAGCGCAACGGCGAATTCACCGTCAACGTCGCGCTCGTCGAGGACGGTGTACCCGTGCTGGGCGTGGTGCACGTCCCGGTACAGGCGCTCACCTATTACGCCTGCCGTGGCAAGGGGGCCTTCCGCCAGCGGGACGCGGCCCCACCCGAGCCCATCCACGTGCGCCGGCTGGGCGAGGGGCCGGTCGTCGTGGCCGGCAGCCGTTCCCATCGCGGCGATTCGCTCGACCGCTTCCTGGAACGGCTGGGCGAACACGAGTTCATCGGCATGGGCAGTGCGCTCAAGCTGTGCCTGGTCGCGGAGGGGCGCGCGGACGTCTACCCGCGCCTCGGCCCCACCTCGGAATGGGACACGGCCGCCGCCCAGGCCGTGGTGGAGCAGGCCGGCGGCCGGGTCACGGACCTCGAGCTCAACCCCCTGCGCTACAACACCAAGGAGTCCCTGCTCAATCCCCACTTCCTCGTCTTCGGCGATGCCGCGAAGGACTGGAAGGCGCTGCTCGATGAAGAAGCGAAGCGAGGATGAGCCTTCCGTCATGGAACCCGGAGGCGGAGACATGGCATGGCATGGTGTAGAGACAAGACTGTCAATTCCAGTTCAGGGGCAGATCAACCTGTAGGGAAGCTCTGATTAAATGGCTGCGGCGGTGTATCGCTGTGTTGCGCGGTGCTCGGATGCTCGCCTATCTGCATGATATGTCTCGCATCCTGCGCTC
>RFJX01000206.1 GCA_003694425.1 Gammaproteobacteria bacterium | reverse complement strand
GAGGTCGTCTGGGATGAAAGCCGGCCGGACGGCACGCCGCGCAAGCTGCTGGATGTCTCCCGGCTGCGGGGGATGGGGTGGGCGCCTCGGGTCAGCCTGTCTGCGGGCATAAGAGAGACCCTGCAATGGTACCAGGAGCAGACGTGACAAGGATGAATCGGGAAGCTTCAGGCGAGCCCCAGGAAGACCATCAGGGATCGGTTGACCTCGAGCATGGTTTCATCACTGATTCTGCCAACCGTCCTGCCCATTTTCTCTCGCGGGATAGTGTGAGGCTTGTCCACCATGATCTGGCTGGTGGCCATCAGACCATTGTTGCTGTCGGGCTCGACGGTGACGCGAAAGAGCGGTGCATCGCGCAGATCGGTCGTTACCGGCAACACCGTCACGGAGGGGTGCTGATCGAACAGGTCGGACTGGATGACCAGTGCCCGACGGGGCTTGCCGTAACTCCCCTGCAGCGCCACCGTGACCAGACTGCCGCGTGTCACTTCCAGCCGGTTGTGTCCGTGACCTGCTCCAGCCATTCAAGGATTTCCTTTTCCTGTGGGTCATCGTGCAGCAACAGGGACTGACGGCGACAGGCCTCGCGAAAGTCCTGTCTGCGTGTGTCAGGGACCCAGAGCTGGATTGGTCTCAGCCCGCAAGCACGCATCTTCTCACGATGACGCCGGACTCTTTCAGCGGTTGTGCTCATATCGTCGCATATGCGTTACATGTAACATGATCATGGCACGGTTGCCGGGAGTTTTCCAGCCAGACGCTGTCGATTGGCGAAATTTCCATGAATCCTGAATTGCGCGCGTTGTCATCGATGGCATTCCTGTCATCGGTACTGCTTGCCTTGATTACCGCCCTGGCCTGGCCGGCGGTGGTGGAGATGGTCGGGCGCTGGTCCAGCCAGGAGGAGTACAGCTACGGGTATCTGATCCCCCTCATCAGCCTCTACCTGGCCTGGAACCTGCGTGGAGAGCTGTCCGAGGTCGGTGGAAGAGGACGCTGGATCGGATTCGTCATCTTCCTGGGCGGGGTGCTGCTGTGTCTGGTCGGCCTGCTCAGCACCATCCGGCTGATCAGCCAGTATTCCCTGATCGTGATCCTCGCCGGGCTGGTGGGCTGCCGCTGGGGAGTGGGAGGGATACGGATCCTCTGGGCGCCGCTGCTGTTCCTGGTCTTCATGATCCCGTTGCCACCGTTTCTCTACAACAATCTCTCCCAGAAGCTGCAATTGATCTCCTCCGAACTGGGCGTCTGGGTCATCCGTCAGTTCGGGATCTCGGTCTTCCTGGAGGGCAACGTCATCGACCTGGGGAGCTACAAGCTGCAGGTGGCCGAGGCCTGCAACGGGCTGCGCTACCTCTTTCCCCTGATGAGTGTCGGGTTCCTTTGCGCCTGGATGTACCGCGCGCCACTCTGGCAGCGGCTGGTGGTCTTTCTCTCCACCATTCCCATCACCGTGCTGATGAACAGCTTCCGGATCGGGGTCATCGGGGTGCTGGTGGAGCACTACGGCATCGAACAGGCCGAGGGGTTCCTGCACGATTTCGAGGGCTGGATCATCTTCATGGCCTGCTTCGGGATCCTGCTGCTGGAGATCGGGCTGCTCAATTTCCTCTTCAACGGCCGCAAGCCCTTCCGGGCGGTGTTCGGGCTCGATCCGCCGGGACCGGTCCGGCGTGGCGACAGTCGCCTCCCTGCACCCGTGCTGGCGGCACTGGTCTCTCTCCTGATCGCGGCGCCACTGGGGCTGGCGATCGGCCAGCGACAGGATGTGGTACCGCCACGCCAGAGCCTGATCGACTTCCCGGACCGGCTGGGGGCCTGGCAGGGGCGCCGCGACCGGCTGGAGGCGGTCTTCCTCGATGCGCTGAAGCTGCACGACTACATCATCAGCGATTATCTGGGGCCGCAGGGCGAGCCGGTCAATTTCTATGTGGCGTGGTACGACCATCAGCACGCCGGCTCAGCGGCCCATTCCCCCCGCTCCTGCATCCCCGGTGGCGGCTGGCATATCTCCTCGGTCGAGGAACGGGTCTCCGGGACCCTCTCGCTGCACGGTCAGCCGGTACGCTACAACCGGGTGGAGATCCGGAAGGGAGACCACCGGCAGCTCGTCTATTACTGGTTCGTGGAGCAGGGCAGGGTGACGGCCAATGAATATCTGGCCAAGTGGTACATCTTCTGGCACGCCCTGACCCGCAACCGCACCGACGGGGCACTGGTGCGCCTGGTGACGCCGATCCTGCCGGGTGAGGACTGGGCCGACGGTGATGCCCGCCTCCTGGCCTTCATGGACCAGCTCAGGGGGCATCTGGACGCCTATATCCCGGAGTAAGCCCTCCGGATATCCCCTGGACGTTGAACGCACAAGGAACGCCGCATGATCCTCTACCTCCTGATCCTGGTCGCAACGGCACTGAGCCTGATGGCCATTCCCCTGATGCGCCGTGTCGCGCCGCGCATCGGGCTGCTGGACATGCCCGGCGAGGCGCGCAAGGTCCACAAGGCGCCGGTGCCGCGGGTCGGGGGCTGGGGAATCGTTCTGGGTATAGTCTTGCCGGCCAGCATCCTGATGCCGGCCAGTCCCCTCCTGCACAGCTACCTCGCCGGAGTCGCCATCCTCTTCATCTCGGGCGTGCTCGACGACATCCATGAGCTGGGGCATTACCCGAAGTTCGCCGCCCAGATTGCCGCCGCGCTCGTCGTGGTCCTGCACGGCCATCTCTGGGTCTGGCACATGCCCCTGATGGGGCTGGACCCCTGGTCGCCAACCCTCGGGGTCCCCTTCACGGTGTTCGCCATCGTCGGGATGATCAACGCCATCAACCATTCCGACGGTCTCGACGGGCTTGCCGGCGGCGAGGCCCTGCTCAGCCTGGTGGTGATCCTGTTCCTGGGGACCGCCCACGGTGCCGATGCCTTCCTGGTGATGCTGGCGGCGGCAACCATCGGCGGGATCCTCGGTTTTCTCCGCTACAACACCCACCCGGCCACCGTCTTCATGGGCGATGCCGGCAGCCAGGTCGTGGGTTTCACCCTGGCGGTGCTGGTGATCGACCTCACCCAGCGGGTGGCACCGGTACTGAGCCCCGCCGTGGTCCTGTTCCTCCTCGGTCTGCCGGTCATGGATATCGTGGCGGTGCTGATTCAGCGGGTCTGGCACGGCATGAACTGGTTCAAGGCCTCGCGCAATCACCTCCACCACCGTCTGCTCGACCTGGGCCTGGACCACTACGACGTGGTGGTGATCATCTACGGGCTGCAGGCGGCGATGGTGATCGCGGGGGTGTTGCTCCGCTTCGAGAGCGATGCCCTGGTGCTTGCCGTGTATGCGGCGCTCTGCGCGGCCATCTTCGGGACCATCACCTGGCTGGAACGCAGGGGCTGGCGGCTTTCCGGGGAGGGGCAGGGGATGATGCCGGGCCGCCTGATCGCCGGTCTCCGGCAGAACCGGCTGCTGTGCATCCTCCCGGCACGGTTGCTGCTGGTGCTGGTCTGCGGCTATCTGCTGCTGGCCGCGCTCGCCAGCCGGGAGGTCCCGGCGGACTTCGGCTGGATGGCGGTGGCGCTGCTGCTGGTGCTGGCGGTGGACCGGATGGTCCTGAAGGGGAAGGAGCGCCAGTACGCGCTCATGGTGGTCTATATCACGGGCGTGTTCACGGTCTTTCTTGCCCGGGACCCGCATCCGCTGGGCTGGCTGGGCAATCCGGTGGAGTCCGTCCTGTTCCTGGTGATGGCCCTGCTGGTGGCCCTGGCGGTCAAGTTCGACCGCAAGATCCACTTCGGCACCACCCCGCTCGATTACCTCATGGTGCTCGGTCTGGTGACGATCACGCTGCTGGCGGCCTATTACCGGCAACTCCTGCCGGTGAGCATGCTGGTGGTGAAGATGGTGGTCCTGCTCTATGCCATGGAGGTGGCCGGTCAGCGTGCCGGTGCGGACCGCAGCGCACTCTACCTGAGCGCCTCCGGGGCGCTGCTGCTCCTGGCCGGACGCGGGCTGCTGTGAGCCTGCCTTTCTCCTCGGTTCTGCTATTATTGAAACAGTTTACGGAGTGAACCGAGCAAGGAGTCGGCCCATGATCCCGTTCCGCAGCCTGTTGCTCATCGTGCCGCTGCTGGTCGCCCCGTCGTCCTGGAGCGCGACCCTGATCGACCAGAACGGCTGGGGACGCATCGAACGGCTCGATTTTCTTCTCTGGGAGTCGGTCGGGATCCCGGACATCACCCTGCTGGCGGACGATGTCTATGCCGCGGTGCAGGCGCTGCCCTTCACCGTCACCTGGGGCGGGCAGAGCTACAGCCACTTCCACAT
>RFJX01000019.1 GCA_003694425.1 Gammaproteobacteria bacterium | reverse complement strand
TCCCCGCCCTGCGCCCCCACGGCCTCCTGCGGATCCTCACCACCGGCAGGCAAGGTGACGGCCGCCTGCATCCCGATCAGGCCCTGCTGGAACGACTCGCGGCCGAACTGGAACTCATCCCCGTCTGGATCGAGATGCCGGACACGCAGTCCCTCCTGCAGGCCCTGCGTGACGGGCGAGGCGACCTGATCGCCGATCCGGCCGCCACCGAACTGCCGGAGGCGGAAGACATCGCCCGCAGCAAGCCGTTGCGCCATCATCGGCCGCTGCTGGTGTCCCGAAGGGGGCGCACCCTGCCCGCCTCCCCCGACCGGCTGAAGGATGTCAGCATCCTCCTGCCAGCCGGTTCACCGCTGCGTGCCGCCCTGGAGGCAAGGGCGCGTGATCAGGGACTGAGGCTGGTGAGCGCGCCGCCAGGAACCACGGACCAGGAGCTGCTGAGCCAGGTCCATCAGGGACGCCACGACCTGGCCGCGATGGAGGAGGAGAAGCTGCGCCGGCTGCTCCCGTCCTGGCCCGATCTCACCGTGGCGATGGAGCTGGAGGAGGTGAACGACAGCTGGCTCATCCGGGCCAGTGCCCGGGAGCTGAAGCAGGCCGTGGACGCCTTTCTCCTGCGCAATGCCGGCGCCACCCTGACCGCCGGGCGCCACTTCGAGGATTTCTCGGGGATCCTGCAGCGGGGCGTGCTGCGGGTGGTGGCAACACCCGGCAACCGGGTCTTCCTGCTGCGCAAGGGACTTCCTGCCGGTTTCGCCTATGAACTGCTGCGCCGCTTCACCGAAAAGCACGGCCTGCGCATCCAGCTGAGTCTTGAGTCCGACCCTGCCCGGCAACTGCATCTGCTGGCAGAGGGTCTCGCCGACCTGGTCCTGACCCCCATCGGCGAGGTCCCCGCCGACCGCTTCTCCCAGCTCCACCTGCGCCCGCGGGACCCCGAACTGCCCTCCCTGCGCTGGACCATACGCCGGAACAACCCGGAGCTGCTCACCGCCCTCAACGGCTATCTCTCCAGCATCGATCGCAGCGAGTTTCACAACGTCCTGGCGAAGCGCTACCGCGACGGCCGCAAGGCCCGCACCGGGGAGGGCCTCTCGCCGTGGGACGCCACGGTCCGTGAAGTCGCCGGGCGGCATCACTTCGACTGGCGCCTGGTCCTGGCCCAGATGTATCAGGAGAGCCGGTTCGATCCCGCTGCCCGCTCGGATGCCGGGGCCGTCGGATTGATGCAGCTGCTGCCGGAAACCGCACGGGAAATGGGGATAGCCGATCCGGAGGACCCCCTGCAGAACATCGAGGGTGGTGTCCGCTATCTGGATCGCCTGCGCCAGGCCTTCGATGGCGAGATCAGCGTCCGGGAACTCAACTGGTTCGCCCTGGCCGCCTACAACGCGGGCCTGAGCCGGGTGCGCCGCGCCCGCCGGATGGCCCTCAGGATGGGGCTCGATCCCGACCGCTGGTTCGGGAACGTGGAACTGGCCATGGTCAGGCTCGGCCAGTCCGGCGCCGGCTGCCGCTGCGGGCAGACGGTGCACTACGTGCGCCGGATCCGGGAACTCTACGACGCCTACCTGGCCCTGGACGAGCACCGCCTGGCCCTCGCCGCCACCTCCCGCTCCAGCGGGGAGAACGGCTAGTCCACGCCTGCCGGCTGGTCAAGGGCGGCCTGTCGCCGTATCCTTGTTTTCGGCAGGAGGTCGACATGCATTTTCCGCCGCCCGTTTCCAGCGACCATGGCATCCCGTCCCTGTGCCACGCGCGGGCGGCTGACAGCCTTGCCTGAGTGCAGGAGGAACCAGTGAATCAGGATCAGCCCCGTCTCGCCTTCCTCGGCATCGGTCTGATGGGCCTGCCGATGTGCCGGCGCCTGCTGGCCGCAGGCTACCCGCTCACCGTCTGGAACCGCAGTCCCGGCAAGACCGACGAGCTGGCCGAGGCCGGCGCCGTGGTGGCCGTCACCCCGGCCGAGGCCGCCGCGGCCGCCGACATCGTCATGCTCTCCCTGGCCGATACCGCAGCGGTCGAGGAGGTGGTCTTCGACAGCCGCGGGGTGGCCGAGTGTGGCGAAGGTGAGGGCAAGCTGCTGGTGGACTTCTCCAGCATCGAGCCCGGGGCGACCCGGCGCTTCGCCGCCACCCTCGCGGCGCGCAATGGCATGTCATGGATCGATGCCCCGGTCTCGGGAGGAGTCACCGGAGCGGAGGCGGGGACCCTCGCGATCATGGCGGGAGGCGAGGAGGCGGACATCGAACGCCTGCGCCCGGTCGCCGCCTGCCTGAGCCAGCGTCTCACCCACATGGGGCCGGTCGGCTCCGGCCAGGTCGCCAAGGTCTGCAACCAGATGATCGTGAGCTGCAACGTGCTGGTACTGGCCGAAGTAATGGCCCTGGCCCGGCGCGCCGGGATCGACGCGGGCCGCCTGCCGGAGGCGTTGAAGGGGGGCTTCGCCGACTCCATTCCTCTCCAGCTGGTGGGTCCGATGATGGCGCAGGACCGTTTCGAGCCGGTACGCTGGCATGTGCGCACCCTCCTCAAGGACCTCG
Organism: Gammaproteobacteria bacterium; assembly: GCA_003694425.1. GTDB lineage: Bacteria > Pseudomonadota > Gammaproteobacteria > J113 > J113 > J113. The sequence continues at coordinate 6,536 of RFJX01000019.1, read as the reverse complement.
ATACCGCGGTCGGACTCTCCCGCAGCGAGGGCAGCCCCGTCCCCCTGACCGGCCTGGCCGCCCAGCTCATGCGCGCGCACGGCGCGAAGGGAAACCTGGAGGCCGACCCCGCCACCCTCATCCGGCTCTACCTGGAATGAATCCACCACAGAGGGACGGAGGTCACGGAGAGTCTCTACCGCAAAGCCCTCCATGCACAGAGGGCCCCCAGGCCCGGGTGCAACGTTCCGCATATCGTGCCAGAGCGTTCAGGATTGAACTGTTACCATCGTGGTTTCAGAAACTGCGTCAAACCGAACAGCCAGCCCTGCCTGCCAAGTGGTTCAAGGTATTGCGCTCCGTTACATGGAGCGATCGCATTGAACCTTCACGAATCTCTGTGCCCTCCGTGTCTCCGTGGTGAGCACTAGATGCTGAAATTCTCCGCCAACCTGAGTCTGCTCTACACCGAGCTGCCCCTGCCGGAGCGATTCGCCGCCGCCGCCCGCGACGGTTTCGGGGCAGTCGAGATCCAGTTCCCATACGACGAGGACCCACATCTGCTCCGACACGCCGCAGACGCGGCGGGCGTACCCATCGTGCTCATCAACGTCCCTGCCGGTGATCTGATGAGCGGGGGCGAGGGACTGGCCTGTGTGCCGGAGCGCAGGTCCGCATTCCGGGAGGCCCTGGAGCAGTGCCGGGAGGTGGCCGCCGTGCTGCGACCGGAGAAGGTCAATGTCCTGGCCGGCCGCTGCCATGACCCGGCGCGGTGGCAGGAATGCCTGGACACCTTCGTCACCAGCCTGGAGCTCGCGGCGCAGCTGCTCTCCCCGACGGGCAGCCGGATCGTCTTCGAGGGGGTCAACCGACACGACATGCCGGGCTTCCTGATCGCCACCCCCGGGGAGCAGATGCAGGTCCTGGAACGGCTGGGGAACGATGCCTGCACCCTGCAGGTGGACCTCTATCATGTAGCGCGAATGGGCCTTCCGGTGGCGGAGGAACTGGCCAGAGTGCTGCCCTGGACGGGCCATATCCAGTTCGCCGACTGCCCCGGCCGGGGCGAGCCCGGCAGCGGGGGACTCGATTTCCCCGCACTGTTCGGGCAGCTCGACCAGGCCGGCTACAGTGGGTGGCTGGGGGCCGAATACCACCCCACCACCCCCGCCACCGCCGATTCCCTCGGATGGCTTCGATCCCGGGAAATCCCTTGCCCGGACCGGGGGTGAAGGGTGTATACTGCGCAGTTTCTGGATCCGAACCAAACCGGGCACGAGCAATGAAACCGAACATCCATCCCGACTATCACGAGATCACCGTGATCTGCAGCTGCGGCAACAGCTTCAGGACCCGTTCCACCCTGGCCCAGGACGAGCTGCATCTCGACGTCTGCTCCGCCTGCCACCCCTTCTATACCGGCAAGCAGAAGATCGTCGATACCGCCGGCCGCGTGGACAAGTTCAACAAGAAGTTCGGCGCCCTCGGCAAGCGCGCCTGAGGCGCCCAGCCGGCCGGCGACCCCCGCCGGCCGGTCGTCTCCGGTGCCCCTCCTGCAGCTCCTCTTCCTCTTCTTCGCCTTCCTGGCGCCGCTCGCCGCGGCAGCCACCGGTTGTGCGCCTCCCGGTCCGGTCGAGACGGCACCCGTGCAGTGGGTGGTCGACGGTGACACGGTCCATCTCGAGGATGGGCGCAAGCTGCGCCTCATCGGCCTGGACACCCCGGAGATCCATCACGACGGACGCCCGCCGGAACCCTATGCCATCGAGGCACGCAGCCGGCTCCAGGCCCTGATCGGCCCTTCCCGGCTGGTTTCACTGTTCCCGGGGCGCCAGCCCCGTGACCACTACGGACGGCTGCTGGCGCACCTGTACACCCCCTCCGGAGCCAGTCTGCAGGCGGAGCTGTTGCGCCAGGGGCTCGCCACCCTGCTGGTATTCCCTCCCAATCTGACCCTGCTCGACTGTTACCGGGAGGCCGAGCAGGAGGCCCGCGAGGCGGGACGGGGGCTCTGGTCCCTGCCCGAATACCGGCCGGTGGATGCCGCTGCGATGGACCCGGCCCGGCACGATCGCGGCTACCGGGTGATCCGGGGCAGGATCGGGAAGGTGGGCCGTTCGCGGGACTCCCTCTGGCTGAGGATGGCGCCGAAGCTCAGCCTGCGGATACTGCGCGAGGACCTGAAGTGGTTTCCCGAATCACCGGAGGGCTGGCGGGGCCGGCAGGTGGAGGTCCGGGGGATGCTCTACCGGAGTCACGGGCGCCTGCTGATGCGCCTGCGACATCCGGCACAGGTACGCCTGTTCACCCGGACACCTGTTGACAAGCCTGTGGACAACAAGCCAGAAAGCTGATCGAGGAAGAGGTTCTGAGTGCTGAGTCAGGAATCATTTTATATGTGAAACAGATGGTTGCGATCAGGTCAGCCGCCACGGCCCTGGGTTCCCCCCTTCTGTTCCGGCTGCGGGCACAATCTGTGTGAATATTTTTCCGGGAGGCGGGAACTTTCCCTCAACCCATGAATCTTATGATTACGTTCTGGCGAACGTTCCCGTTCCTCCCTCCCGGAACGGGGTCCCCCAACCCGGCTACCCCAGCCGGGTAATCTGGCCCCGGCTAGCCTTCCCCCTGATTTGGCCGGGGCCTCTTTTTTTCCGGTCCCTCCGCCCGCCGGTAGCGCAGCCACCGATCGAGTACCTCGAACACCGTCTCCAGACCTTCCCCCTCGTGCGAGGAGAACAGCTGGATCCCGATCCGTTCATCCAGCTGCGAGGCCACCTCCCGCAACTGGCGCACTCCCGCCCCCCGGCTGAGCTTGTCCGCCTTGGTGAGCAGGATGTGCAACGGCAACCCCGCCTGTCCGCACCACTCGATGAACTGGCGGTCCGCCGCGGCCAGGGGATGGCGCACATCCATCACCAGGATCACCCCCTGCAGGCTTTCGCGTCCCTGCAGGAAACGGGGCAGGGTCTGTTCCCAGTGCCGCTTGACCTTCAGGGGCACCCGGGCGAAGCCGTACCCGGGCAGGTCGACCAGCCTTCGTTCGTCGTCTAGGCGGAAGAACATGATCTGCTGGGTTCGTCCGGGCTGCTTGCTGGTGCGGGCGAGCTGCCGCTGGCCCGTTATCAGATTGATGGCACTGGACTTGCCGGCATTGGAGCGGCCGGCGAAGGCGACCTCGAGCCCCTCGTCCGGTGGCAACTGCCGCAGATTGTGGGCGCTGGTGAGGAAGCTGGCCCGGCGATAACGGGCGGCGGAAGGGTGGCTGGTCTCTCTCATCTCGTTGCAGGCGCAGGGCTGTTGGTGTAGCTTTCCGGCTCGATTGAACTTTTGAACCTGTGGGAGTCAACTAGAACCATGTGCATGCGCAAGACCACGACCGGACTGCTGGCCCTGCTGACCCTTGCCTGGGCCACTTCCCTCCAGGCGGCGGACCCGCAGGCCGGGAAGGCCAGGTCCGCCCTCTGTGCCGCCTGCCACGGGGCGGACGGCAACAGCGTCAATCCCGTCTGGCCCAAGCTGGCGGGGCAGCATCCCCGCTATCTGGAGAAGCAACTGCGCGATTTCAGGTCCGGCAAGCGCAAGAATAGCAACATGTCCCCCATGGCCGCACCCCTGAGCGACGAGGACATCGCCAATCTGGCCGCCTGGTTCTCGCTCCAGAAGCGCAGTCCGGGCGCTGCCGATCCGGCCCTGGTGGAGCAGGGAGCGCGGATCTACCGCGGCGGTATCCCGGAACGGGGCGTGCCCGCCTGCACCGGCTGCCACAGTCCCACCGGCGCCGGCAATCCCGAGGCCGGCTATCCCGCCCTCTCCGGGCAGCACGCCGAGTACACCCGGATCCAGCTCGAGGCCTTCCGCAAGGAGGAGCGCAGCAACGACCCGGCCGGGATCATGCGCACCATCGCCTCCACCCTGAAGGACCGGGAGATCCGGGCCCTGGCCTCGTATGTCTCGGGGCTGCACTGACGACCGGATTGCGGCACCACCGATCTACCCCAGGAGAGGTCGACTATGAAACGAATCCTGTTCACCCTGCTGATGCTCCTCCCCCTCGTATCCCTTGCCGATACCCCCGCGCCCGGCATGTACAAGCCGGTCAATCCGCCGCTGCCGGGCGGCAAGGACGGGAAGATCCAGGTCGTGGAACTGTTCTGGTACGGCTGTCCCCATTGCTACCACTTCGAGGAGTATGTCGAGAAGTGGGCCCCGGGACTGGCCGATGACGTGGAATTCGTCCAGCTCCCGGCCGTATTCCGGCGCAACTGGGTGCCGGCCGCCCGGGCCCACTTCGCCGCCCAGGCCCTGGGGGTGCTGGACCGGTTCCACCGCCCCTATTTCGATGCCCTGCACAAGGAGCGCCGGCGGCTGTTCCGGGAGGAGGCCATCCTCGACTTCGTGGAGGAGCTGGGGATAGACCGGGACGAGTTCAGGAAGGCCTACAACTCCTTCGCCGTGGACGCCAGGGTGCGCGAGGCGATGAAGTACACCATGCAGTCGGGGATCACCGGGGTCCCCGCGATGGTCGTCAACGGCAAGTACTGGACCGCAGCCAGCCTGGCCGGAGACTTCGAGCGGATGCTGGAGGTGGTGAACGGCCTCATCGAGCGCGAGCGCGAGGCCGCGGGCACCGCTCCATAACAGAAGACCCGCCAGGCCGGCGGTCCGGGCCGGACGGCGGGGCAGACTCACAGGGGGGAACCCCGCCAGCACGGGGGCGAGATGGCACACGGGGAACGGACGCACGAAGAGCGCATCAGCGCCCTCTACAAGGCCATCCTGCGGCTGGCCTTCAACTACTACGGCCACGAAGAGGAGCTGGATCGCCAGCTCGACGCATTTCGTGACAGCGTCAAGCGGGGTCTCCGGGGCCACGCCCTCGAGGAGCAGATCAGGACCCTGGTCGACACCGTCCTCAAGCTCGGGCGGACGCCCTCGACCAACCCGGAGGCCGAACTCGAGGTGCGGGTGGACACCCTGCGCGCCCTCACCGACCGCCTGCAGCTCCCGCCCGAGGCCGCCGTCTCGCTGCGCCAGCTCGTCCAGCGCCTCGACGAGCTGAAGCGGCTGGACGAGGTCGAGGAGACCGTGAAGGAGCTGGCGGCGCTGATCTCGGCCGCGAGCCTGGGCACCGGACCGCTGCCCGCCGCCTCCGAGGTGAGCCGCACCCTGCTCACCCTGCTCGAGCAGATCTCCTTCCCCGGCGAGTTCTCCAGCGAGATCGCCGCCCTGCGCGTCAGGCTGCAGGAGGCCCGGGACGAGCAGTCGACCCGCGAGGCCCTGCGCCAGTTCAGCACCCTGATCATCCGCTCGCGCCAGCAGCTGGAGAAGGAGGTCCGGTCGCTGGAGGAATTCCTCGGCCAGATCACGGAGGAGCTGGCGCAGATGAAGGAGGCCCTGCTCCGGTCCCAGGCCATCCAGCAGGCGGGCTTCGAGGATGGCGAGGCGCTGAACCGGCAGGTGCGGGAACAGATGGACGACATCCACCAGACGATCGACCGCAGTGACAGCCTGGAGGCGCTGAAGGAGCGGCTGCGACAGAACCTGGACACCCTGCATCGCTACATGGACGAGTTCGTCGGCCGCCAGCAGACCCGCCGCGGGGAGAGCGACGCCACCGTCGAGACGCTCAACCGGCAGCTGCAGAACCTGGAGAGCGAGGCCGAGAAACTGCGCAACTGCGTGCTCGAGGAGCACGCCAGGGCGCTGACCGACGGGCTCACCGGCATCGCCAACCGCCTGGCCTTCGAGGAACGGCTGTCCCAGGAACACGCCCGCTGGCGCCGCCGCGGGTCACCCCTGAGTCTGGTCCTGCTGGACATCGATCACTTCAAGGTGATCAACGACACCTTCGGTCACCCGGCCGGCGATCGGGTGTTGCGGAACATCGCCTCCCTGATGGCCGGGGAGGTACGGGAGGTCGATCTGCTGGCCCGCTATGGCGGCGAGGAGTTCGTGCTCCTGCTACCGGACACCGACCTCCGGGGGGCCGGCGAGGTGGCGGAAAAGCTGCGCCGGAAGGTGGACGATTGCAATTTCCACTACCGGGAGCAGCCGGTCGCGGTGACCGTCTCAGCCGGGGTCTCAGAATTCCACCAGGGCGACACGCCGGAGGAGGTCCTGGAGCGGGCCGACCGGGCCCTCTACCAGGCGAAGGCCGCCGGCCGCAACCAGGTCCGCACCGAGCAGGAGCTGCCCGCCGCCGGCTGACCCCCGTCCGCCGGGGAGCCGGGTGGAGGTGCGGGCGGCACCGTTTTCAGCCGGCCGCGGCGAACCCGGCCAGTCGCGCCTGGCGCTCCAGTTCCGCGAGCACCTTCCCGGCCTCATCGAGGCGTCCGTCCCGGCAGCAGCTCTCCAGTCTCCTCGCCGAGACGCTGAGCGGCCCCAGCCGGTAGATCCCCGCCAGTCCCGAGAGCTGGTGGGCGAGGTCCCATGCCCGCTCCGTCTCCCCTTCGGCGAGCGCCTGCGCGAGCCCGTCCAGCAGCCGCCGCAGTTCCGCGCCCAGGGCCGGCATGAGGGCCTCCGGGACCCCGCCCCCCCGTCCCGCGTCCCCGGCC
>RFJX01000205.1 GCA_003694425.1 Gammaproteobacteria bacterium | reverse complement strand
GCTCCTGATTACTGATTACTGATTACTGATTACTGATTACTGATTACTGATTACTGATTACTGATTACTGAAAACTCCTACTCCCCATGCTACCCTCACGAGCATGGAGATCCTCACCGTACTCCTCCTCATCGGGGGCGTGATCTGGTTCTGGGCCGAAAGCATGCGGGTGCGCGAGCATCTGCTGGAGATCGTGCGCCGGGCCTGCAAGGAGATGGATGCGCAACTGCTCGACGAGACGGTGGTCGTGCGGCGCATCCGGCTGGCCCGCGGGGATCGCGGCTGGCCGACGCTGCTGCGCACCTACCAGTTCGAATTCACCCTCGATGGCTTCACCCGCGAACAGGGCAGCGCCACCCTGCTGGGCAACCGCCTGCTGCACCTGCAGCTCGACATCCCCGGAGCCTCCACCATCATCCCGCCGGAGGATCGCGCCCTTCGTTTCTATTGAGAGGATGGCTCCGCGGCCGGACAACGTCCGCGAGACAGGACGCATTCCGCCATCCCCCGGGAGCAGTTGGATGAAAGGGGATCAGGGGCTGATGGTGATGGAACCCTGGGCCTGGATGCCCCGAACCCCGGCAGGGGGACGGGATGCCCGGCCGGGCCCGGTTCAGGCGAAGGGTTCGCCCTGCTCCTCGCGTTCGCGGGCACGGGCCAGTGCCGGGCGTGCGGTGTGACGGCGCAGATAGGCCCTTATGGCGGGTGACTCGACGGGGACCTTGTTGGCCAGGGCCCAGTTGAGGGTGGCGGTGGCCAGGAGATCGGCCGCCGTGAAGTCCTCTCCCACCAGGCAAGGGCGCCCATCCAGCCCCGCCTCCAGCGCCTTCAGCGCCCGTGCGAATTCCCACAGGGCGGTCCGCTTCATGCCCTCCAGGCGATACTCTTCCGGCAGGGCGAACCGGTGCTTGGCCATGTTCCACAGCGGTTGTTCCAGCTCGGAGAGGATGAAACAGGTCCAGCTATCGTACAGGGCCCGCTCATGGGTGCCGCAGCGGGGGACCAGGCCGGACTCGGGATGCGAGTCTCCCAGCCAGGTGCAGATGGCAACCGATTCGGTGAGCAGGAATCCGTCCTCTTCCAGCACCGGGACCTTCCCGCCCGGGTTGAGGCGCAGGAAGGCCTCGCTGCGATGCTGCCCCGACGACAGGTCCACCCTGACGAAGCGGTAGTCCAGCCCCAGCTCTTCCAGCATCCACGCCACCCGCGTGCTGCGGCTCCCGGGATAGCCATAGAGTATCCGCGCCATCGGTCCCCTCCCGTCCGTGTATCGTGCCCGCAGACTAGCACACACCATGGGCGCTGGGGCATCATGGAGCCATGTCTCCCCGACAACTGCTCGGCGATCCACTCCATCTGCTGGCCCTGGGCCTGGGCACCGGCTGCCTGCCAAAGGCCCCCGGCACTTTCGGCTCCCTGGTCGCCCTCCCTCTCTATCTGCTCCTCGAGCCGCTTCCACCGGCGCTCTACATCGCCGCGGTCTCCCTGCTGCTGGTGGCCGGCATCCCGCTCTGCGGGCGCACCGCAAGGGCCCTGGGCGAGCACGACCACCCCGCCATCGTCTGGGACGAAGTGGTCGGCATGCTGGTGACCCTGACCCTGGCGCCGTCCGGGTGGCCCTGGCTGCTCGCCGGATTTCTGCTCTTCCGCCTGTTCGACGTCCTCAAGCCCTGGCCGATCTCCGTCCTGGACCGGAACATCGGCGGGGGCGCGGGGATCATGCTGGATGACGTCGCGGCTGGCGTGGCGGCATTTTCCTGCCTACAATTATTCAGGCTGATTAGTGATTTGGCCTGAGAAGATAAGAAGAATTCGAAATGAAATCCCGTCATCGCCTGCAGACGCTGCTGGTGCTGCCGCTGCTCCTGGCCACGGGGACCCCCGTGCTGGCCGACATCTACCGCTACGTCGATGAGGAAGGACGGGTCATCCTGACCGACCGTCCCCGCCACTCCGGCTTCAAGCTGCTGGTGCGGACCTGGAAGGGCTGGGAGGAGCGCCGTATCGACCGGCGCAATTTCCGGCACAACCAGAAACGCTTCGGACCCGTGATAGAGCAGGTGGCCAGGGAACAGGGCCTGCCGGGCGCCCTCATCCATGCGGTGGTAACCGCGGAGTCGGCCTATGACCCCAACGCGGTCTCCCGCGCAGGCGCGGTGGGCCTGATGCAACTCATGCCGGACACCGCGCGACGTTTCGGTGTCAGCAACCGGCGCGATCCCCTGCAGAATCTCAAGGGAGGGAGCCGCTATCTGGCCGAGCTGCTGCGGCAGTTCCGGAACGACCTGGTCCTGGCCCTGGCCGCCTACAACGCGGGCGAAAACGCCGTACTCCGCTACAACCGACAGGTCCCGCCCTTTGCGGAGACCCGGAAATATGTGAAGAGGGTACTCGAATACTATCGCCGCTACCGGCAGTCCATGTAGAGACGTGGCGGCGGGATTGTGGCGGGCCGTTCCGGCCCGGAACGGCAAAGGTGTGTCGCAGTTCTCGGCAGGGGACGGGAAGGAAGGCTAAAGTTATCCGGACAAGTGCCGATTTCACGCCCACAGGGCCCGCAATGACAAGGAGCAGCGCTTGGTCGCGCAACTGCAGAAAACAGGGAAAGGGGATGCCGGCATCGGTGCCTCCGTGGCAGGCTGCCTGCCCCTCGAGCCGGCCGCGCTCCTCGTGGCCCGCTTCCGCTTCGCCCTGGGCGAGGGACTGAGGCAGGCCTTCCCCGACCTCCCCGCCTCCTCCAGGGCCCTGCTGGCGGAGGCGTCAGCCGATGCCATGGCCCGGCTGCAGGGTTGCAACGCCCTCTACCACAACTACGAACACACCATCCTGGTGACCCTGGTCGGCCAGCAGATCCTGATCGGGATGATCGCCGAGGGGGAGGCCGTCACCCCCTCCGACTGGCTCAACACCATCGTCTCCCTGCTCTATCACGACATCGGCTACGTCCGCCGGCTCTGCGACCGGGACGGGGAGGACGGGCTGGTGGCCAGCGGCATCGGCAACGAGCGGGTCCGGCCGCAGGAGGGGGCCAGCGACGCCAGCCTTCAGCCCTTCCATGTCAACCGGGGCAAGTGCTATGTCAGCGAACGCTACGCGGGACACCCGGTGCTGGACGTGGAGGTGATCCGACAGAACATCGAGCGGACCCGCTTCCCCATCCCCTCGGATGAGGCCTATCTCGCAACCGGTGACTGGCCGGGACTGGTCCGCGGCGCCGATCTGATCGGCCAGCTGGCCGACCGCCGCTATCTGCAGAAGCTCCCTGCCGTCTTCTACGAATTCGAGGAGGTGGGCTTCAACCAGCTTCTCGGCTACCGGACCCCGCAGGACCTGCTGCACGGCTATCCTGCCTTCTTCGAGCAGCAGGTCGAACCCTGGCTGGACGAATCCCTGGCCTGGCTGAAGGTGACCGGGGCCGGCCGGCGGATCGTCGCTGATCTCTATCGCAACGTGGAGGAGGCGCGCAGGCTGTCACGCCGCTGACCGGCCTGCCCTGCTACTCCCGGGCAGGAAACAGCCAGGGTGCCTCCCGCGCCCGGCGCGCCTCATAGGCCCGGATCTCGTCTGCGTGCTGGAGGGTGATGGCGATGTCGTCGAGCCCCTGCAGCAGCCGCTCCTTCAGCGCCGGATCGATCTCGAAGGGGATCACCTCGCCCGCAGGCGTGGTCAGGGTCTGCGATTCGAGGTCCACCGTCAGCCGGTAACCCTCGCTGGCCTCCACCTCCCGGAACAGGCGATCTATCTCCCCAGACGGCAGGGTGATGGCCAGCAGCCCGTTCTTGCCGCAGTTGGAGTAGAAGATGTCGGCGAAACTGGGGGCGATGACCACCCGGATCCCGTAGTCGGCGAGGGCCCAGACCGCATGTTCACGGGAGGAGCCGCACCCGAAATTGTCCCTCGCCAGGAGGATTTCCGCCCCTTGGTAGCGCGGCTGGTTCAGAACGAAGTCCGGATTCAGTGGCCTGCCGCTGCAGTCCATGTCCGGCTCGCCGTGATCCAGATAGCGCCATTCGTCGAACAGATAGGGACCGAAGCCGGTGCGCCGGATCGACTTGAGGAACTGCTTGGGGATGATGGCGTCGGTATCGACATTGGGCCGATCCAGCGGCGCCACCAGCCCGGTGAACTTCTCGAATGATTTCATGATATTCGTTCCAATTTTTTCTTCACCACGGAGACACGGAGCTCACGGAGTATGAACGAGATGTCGGCTCTCGGGACATATGCCCTCTCAACTGGGATGTCTGGTCTGACAAACCGGAACCGACATCAGCACCTCTCCGTGACCTCCGTGTCTCCGTGGTGAGATTCAATCCAGGAATTCGCGGACGTCGACGAAGTGGCCGGCGATGGCGGCGGCGGCGGCCATGGCGGGGCTGACCAGGTGGGTGCGGCCGCCCGGGCCCTGGCGCCCCTCGAAATTCCGGTTCGAGGTGGAGGCGCAGCGCTCGCCAGGTGCGAGCCGATCGGGGTTCATGCCCAGGCACATGGAACAGCCCGGCTCGCGCCACTCGAAGCCCGCCTCGGTGAAGATCCGGTCCAGTCCCTCTTCCTCGGCCTGGCGCTTGACCAGGCCGGAACCGGGCACCACCAGCGCCTGCTTCACCCCCGGGGCCAGCTTCCGGCCCCGGACCACTTCGGCGGCGGCGCGCAGGTCCTCGATCCGGGAGTTGGTGCAGGAGCCGATGAAGACCTTGTCGATGCGGATTTCCGTGACCGGCATGTCCGGCTCCAGGTCCATGTATTCGAGGGCCCGCTCCATCCCGATACGCCTGACCGGATCGGACTCCCTGGCGGGGTCCGGGACCCGCCCGTTCACCGGAACCACCATCTCGGGCGAGGTGCCCCAGGTGACCACCGGGCGGATCTCGCCGGCATCGATGACCACATCCCGGTCGAATACCGCATCCTCGTCGCTGTGCAGGTCCGACCAGGCCTCGACCGCCTGCTCCCACAGCTCACCCCGGGGGGCGTAGGGACGACCCCGGACGTAATCGATGGTGGTCTGGTCCACTGCCACCATCCCGGCCCGGGCACCTGCCTCGATCGCCATGTTGCAGACCGTCATCCGCCCCTCCATGGAGAGCGCGCGGATGGCCGAACCGGCGAACTCGATGGCGTGACCGGTGCCGCCGGCGGTGCCGATGCGGCCGATGATGTGCAGCACGATGTCCTTGGCGGTGACCCCCGGCCCCGTCTCGCCCTCGACCCGGATCCGCATGTTGCGGGCCTTGTGCAGGACCAGACACTGGGTGGCGAGCACGTGCTCCACCTCGGAGGTGCCGATGCCGAAGGCGAGCGCCCCCAGCGCGCCGTTGGTGGAGGTGTGGGAGTCTCCGCAGACGATGGTCATGCCCGGCAGGCAGGCCCCCTGCTCGGGACCGACCACATGGACGATGCCCTGGCGGGGGTCGTGGATCCCGAACTGGGTGATGTTCCACTCCCGGCAGTTGGCGTCGAGGGTCTCGAGCTGGGTGCGGGCGACCGGGTCGTCGATGTGGTCCCGGTCCGTGGTCGGGACGTTGTGATCGGAGACCGCCAGGTCCGCGTCCACCCGCCACGGCCGCCGCCCGGCCAGGCGCAATCCCTCGAAGGCCTGGGGCGAGGTCACCTCGTGGATCAGGTGCCGGTCGATGTAGATCAGGCAGGTGCCGTCGCCGTTGTCCCGGACGACGTGGTCGTCCCACAGTTTGTCATAGAGTGTCCGTCCGCTCATCGGGAAATCATGCCGCTGGTCAAAGAGCTGCGCATTATACCTTCTCGCCCCCGATGCGGACCACGACGCGGCCCCTCACCTTGCCCGCGAGGATGCGCTCGAAGACCCCGGGCAGCTCCTCCAGCCCCACCTCGGTCGCGGCGATGCTGCGCAGGTGTCTCGGCTTGAGGTCGCTGGCCAGACGCTGCCACAGCTCCCGGCGCCACTGTGCCGGGCAGCCCGAAGAGGTCACGCCGAGCAGGGCCACCCCACGGAGGATGAAGGGCATCACCGTGGTGTTGAGCTGGCTGCCGCCGGCCAGCCCGACCGAAACCACATTGCCCCAGGGGCGGGTGGTGCGCGTGATCCACGAGAGCAGCTCGCCGCCGACGTTGTCGATGGCCCCGGCCCAGCGGCCCTTCTCCAGCGGGGCCTGCCCATACTCCAGCTCGTGGCGATCGAGGACCTGGGCGGCACCGAGCTCCCGGAGCCAGTCGTGCGCCTCCTTCTTGCCCGTGAGGGCGGTCACCTGGTAACCCAGGCTGGAAAGCACGTCCACCGCGATGCTCCCCACCCCTCCGGTGGCGCCGGTGACCAGGAAGGGCCCCGCGTCGGGCCGCTGATGGTTGTCCTCCAGTCGGCGCACGCACAGGGCCACGGTGAAGCCGGCCGTGCCCAGGGCCATTGCCTCGTACAGGTCGAGTCCTTCCGGCAATGGGACCACCCAGTCGGCCGGCACGCGCGCGATCTCGGCGTAGCCGCCGTCGTGGCCGGTACCCAGTTCGTAACCGGTGACCAGCACCTCGTCCCCCTCGGAGAAACGGGGGTCGTCCGAATGGATGACCCTGCCCGAGAGGTCTATGCCGGGGATACAGGGGAAACGGGTGATGATCCTGCCTGCCCCGGTGGCGGCCAGGGCGTCCTTGTAGTTGACACTGGACCAGGCCACCCGGATCAGCACCTCGCCCGGAGACAGGTCCGAAACCTTCAGTTGCTGCAGGGTGGAGCGCACCTTGCCATCCACCCGCTCGGCACGCAACGCGCGCAAGCTCTCGTTCATCATCTCTGCTGCAACCTCCGTCCAGAACGATGGAAGAGTGTCGCGGTCCAATATCCGCGGCCCATGGATGTGGGCTACACTACAAGCTTTCCCGCGGCCGTCAAGAAATGGGGGCCGGAAACGACAAATTCCCGCAGACAACGAGGAACCGAATGAAGCACAAGAACCTGTACATCCTGCTCATCCTGCTGGGTTTCGGCCCGGTTGCGCTGGCCGACTTCAACAGCTCCGTGATCAACTACGCCAGCGGCAAGTACGACCTTGCCTATCGCGAGATGCAATCGCTGGCCGAGACCGCGGAACACCCGCTGGCGATGTACTATCTCGGGGTGATGACCGCCAACGGTCAGGGGGTGGAGCAGGACTACCAGGCGGCGGCCGAATGGTATCGCAAGGCGGCCAAGAAGGGAGTGATGCCGGCGCAGTACCGCCTGGCGAAGCTCTACGAGGAGGGCAAGGGCGTGCCCAGAGACCTGGAATATGCCTACGCCTGGCTGGCCGTGGCCTCGGCCGGCGGCCACAAGCGATCCATCGCGGAACTGCCGAAGGTCGAGAAGCAGCTCAGCGAGGAGGAGCTGGCCAGCGCCCGCAAGCTGGCCCGCAAGCTGCTCGGCAAATACAAGAAACAGGAAGAGCGGACCGGGGGCGCCGAGTGACGGCAGGCGGGCAGGACCTTGCCCTGCCCGCGCGCACCCTGCCGCGTCATTCGAGCCGCCGCAGGAACACCCTGGACCCGCGCTGGTAGTTGTAGAGCCGGCGCCGCTCCGGCGGCAGCACCTCCAGCCCGGCCGGCTCGAAGCCCCGCTCCTTGAACCACTGTCCGGTGCGGGTCGAGAGCAGCACCAGGGTGCGCAACCCCTGCGCCCGGGCCTGGCGCTCGATGGCCTGCAGCAGCGCCTCGCCGAAGCCCTGACGCCGGTAGTCGGGATGGACCACCAGACAGGCCAGCTCACCGGACTCCTGTTCGGGGAAGGGGTAGAGCGCGGCGCAGCCGATGATCGCCCCGTCACGCACCAGCACCGTGAAGCGGTCGATCTCGGTCTCCAGCTTTTCCCTCGAGCGGCGCACCAGCACCCCGGAACGCTCCAGCGGCTCCAGCAGTTCCAGGATCCCCGGCACGTCATCGACCCGGGCCTGGCGCATGTCGTCGTAAGGTGAGACGCTGACCAGGGTGCCAGCGCCGTCGCGGGTGAAGAGCTCCGCCAGCAACGCGCCATCGCGCTCCTGTCCCACCAGATGGACCCGGCCGATGCCGCTCTCACAGGCCCGCACGGCCCAGTTCAGGGGGTGGTCCTCCCCCAGCCCGGGCAGCCGCCGGCGCGCCTCGCCCAGGGTGAGCTGTGGCGGCAGCGGCGCGGCGCCTTCGGTCAGCAGGATCAGCTTGCCGGCCGCCAGCTCGGAGGCCACCGCGACGGCCAGCTCCCGGTAGCCCAGGTTGAAGACCTCACCGCTCGGCGAGTAACCCAGGGGAGGGATCAGGACCACCTCGCCGGCATCCAGGTGATGACGGATGGCGCCACCATCCACCCGCCGGACACAACCGGTGTGGCCGTAATCGACCCCGTCGACCACCCCCAGGGGGCGGGCGGTGACGAAATTGCCCGAGGCGACCCGGACGCGGGCCCCGGCCATGGGTGAGCTGGGCAGTCCCATCGAAAGCAGGGCCTCGATCCGCAGACGCAGGGCCCCGACGGTCTCCAGGACCAGCGGCAGCAGGGCCTCGTCCGTCACCGTCAGGCCCCGGTGGCGCCTTAGCGGAATTCCACCGGTGCCGGCGCGGGCCTCGATCTGGTGCCGGGCGCCATGCACCAGGACCACCCGGATCCCGAGGCTGGAGAGCAGCGCCACGTCGTGCAGGAAGTGGGCGAAGTGCTGCTGCTCGACCGCCGTTCCGCCGAACCCGATGACGAAGGTCTGCCCCCGGTGGGCGTGGATGTAGGGGGAGGCGGCGCGGAACCAGGCGACAAAATCGTCGATGGAGGCGTGATCACCCATGACCGGCCCTCCTGCCCGCCTCCGGCCCCCGGGTGCAGAAACGCTCCACCACGCCAGCGAGGACCGTCCGGCACTCCTCTGTCCGTGAGATCTCCAGATATTCATCGGGCTGGTGGGCCTGATCGATGCTGCCGGGCCCGAAGACCACCGCCTCCAGCCCCATCCCGGCCAGGAAGGGGGCCTCGGTGCCGAAGGCCACGCTCTTCGCCGGACGGCCGCTGAGCTCGACCAGCGCCTGCAACAGCTCCCCATCCGGATCGGCGCGATGGGCCGGCACGCCCTCGAACAGCGGCTGCAACTCCATCTTCAGCCCGGTTCCCGCCACCGCGTCCGCGGCCAGGCGGGCAAGGTCCCGTTCGAGCTCCGCCAGGTCCATTCCCGGCAACAGCCGGAGATCGAACTGCAGCTCACATTCGCCACAGATCCGGTTGGGATTGTCCCCGCCATGGATGACCCCCAGATTGAGGGTGGGGACCGGTACCTCGAACCGCTCGTCCGACCATTTGCCGGCCAGTTGCTCCCGCCAGTGCAGGAGGGCCCCGATCACCTCGTGCATCCCCTCGATGGCATTGACCCCGAGGGCGGGATTGCTCGAGTGGCCGGAACGTCCGGTCAGGCGGAGCGATTCCATCATGATCCCCTTGTGCATGAATACGGGAGCCAGATCGGTAGGCTCGCCAATCACCGCGTGGCTGGCCGGCAGGCGTACGCCGTCGAGAAGCCTGGCGCCGGCCATGGTGCTCTCCTCGTCGGCGGTGGCAAGGAGCACCAGCGGACGGCGCAGCGAAGCGGCGTCGACCCGGGCCATCAGTTCCAGGACCAGGGGAAAGAAGCCCTTCATGTCGGTCGCGCCGAGTCCGTAATAGCGCCCCCCCTCCTCCCGCAGCCGCCAGGGGTCCGAGTGCCACCGGTCGGGGTCACAGGGGACGGTATCGACGTGCCCTCCCAGGAGCAGCCCCGATTCCCCCTCGCCCAGCGTGGCCAGCAGGTTGTACTTGCCGCGGGCCTCGTCGACCGGTTCGATCTCCACCCGTGCCCCGACCGACTCGGCCCACCCGGCCAGCAGGTCGATGACCGGACGGTTGGGCTGATCGAGGGCCGGATCGGTGCTGCTCACCGAGGGGGCGGCGACGAGCGCGGCGAGCATTTCCCGGTAGCTTGGCAGTTTCATCTCGGCTGGAGGGGGTCGCAATGATGGCTATTGTAAGGCCTGCCGCGGATTTGTGCCGCCGCCCCGATTGCGGCAACATGAAACAGTGGAACATCGCTGGAGCAAGCCCGAATCAATGGCACCCCATCTGAAGCTCGCCTGGGACCGGAACCGTCAGGCAGTCGACCTGGCCGGCTGCAGGGTGGCCTTCGCCCCCGCGCACCTCTCCCCCTTCGAGGCAGAGGTCTGGGTGGAGGAGCAGGATACCTGGCTATCCTGGAATCGCCGTTCCCCGCCCGGGAGTCACAACGAACTGATCCGGCGCCTGCTCGACCGGATGGACCCGGACTGCCCCTACCCGGCGGGAGAGGTGCTCTCCACCGGCGGCAGGCCGCTGCGCCTCTCGGCCATCGTCCACGACATCGATCAGGAGCCCTCCTGCCGCATCGAATGGATAGGGCGGGCGCTGGCCACCATCATCGGGCTGTGCCGGAGCCAGCGTTTCACCCGCCTGGCCCTCCCCCCGCTGGGAACGCAGCGCGGGGGCGTACCGATGACGGAGTTCCTGGAACTGCTCGAGCGCCAGCTCGAGGAGCGGGACATGACGGGACGCCTGCGGATCTGGCTGGTGACGGACCATCCCCCGCCGCAGGAGCTGGCCGAGGGGGCCTGAGGCAGGGCCCATGCCCGGGTTGCTGTTCGACATGGACGGCGTCCTCTACGAGGGTGAACGTCCCGTAGCCGGGGCGGCCGGTGTGATCCGCTGGTGCCGGGACCAGACCATCCCTCATCTCTTCCTCACCAATACCACCTCCAGACCGCGGCAGGCGCTGGCCCGCAAGCTGGAACGGATGGGGATCCACATTGACGCCGGCCAGATCCTGACACCGCCCGTCGCCGCCCTGCGCTGGCTCAGGCAACATGCCCGGGGCCCCGTTGCCCTGTTCGTTCCCGAGGCTACCCGGGGCGAGTTCGCGGAGTGTGAAATCGCAGCCGACGACTACCCGGGCCCCGTTGCCGCCGTGGTGGTAGGAGACCTGGGCGAAGGCTGGGACTTCGCCACCCTGAACCGCGCCTTCCGCCTGCTGATGGACCCCGCAGAGCCCCCCCTGGTGGCCCTGGGCATGACCCGCTACTGGCGGGCGGAGGATGGCCTGAGACTCGACACCGGCCCCTTCGTGCGGGCCCTGGAATACGCATGCGGCCGGGAGGCGGTGGTGCTGGGCAAGCCGGCGGCGGAATTCTTCCACGCCGGAGTGGAGAATTCCGCCGCCGGCTTGCCCAGCACCACCGCCTCCCGGCCGCATGCGTATTCCAGGGCCCGCACGAAGGGGC
>RFJX01000204.1 GCA_003694425.1 Gammaproteobacteria bacterium | reverse complement strand
GGCCTGTGTCCTGGAGGAGGCGGCGATCAAGGTCCTGCCGCTGAAGCTGGCCCGGGGTGAGATGCAGAGCACCTACCGGCTGGGCTGGAAGGAGAAGCAGAAGGCCGGCCGGCCGCTGGTGCCCCAGGATGTCGAACACCGGTTCAACCTGCCGGAAGGCAAGGCCTACGACTACTACGGCAAGGGGCTGATCGACCAGCCGCAGGAACAGGCCACCCCGTTCGACAGCGACCCGCTGAAGACCCTCAACCGCAAGGGGAGGCCCTGAGATGGCGGCGACCAGCGGCAGGGTCGGGGCCGAGGCCATCCGCCGCAAGGGCTGGCTCAGGGCCAACAAGTGGCTGCTGCTGCGCCGGACCTCCCAGCTCGGCCTCCTGGCCCTGTTCCTGGCCGGCCCCTGGTTCGGGGCCTGGATCGTCAAGGGCACCCTCGCTTCCAGCCTGACCCTGGACCTGCTGCCGCTCTCCGATCCCTACATCCTCCTGCAGGGGCTGCTGGCGGGCCATCTCCCCCATGTCACCGCGCTGATCGGGGCGGGCATCGTCCTGGCCTTCTATCTGCTGGTCGGCGGGCGGGTCTACTGCTCCTGGGTCTGCCCGGTCAATCTGGTCACCGACGCCGCCGCCTGGCTCCGCCGGCGCCTGGGGCTGCGCGGCGCCGGCAGCAGCTTCTCCCGCACCTTCCGCTACTGGCTGCTGGGAACGACGCTGGTGCTGGCCGCCCTGGCCGGCACCATCGTCTGGGAGCTGGTCAATCCGGTCACCATCCTGCACCGCGGGCTGCTCTTCGGCATGGGGACGGGCTGGCTGCTGATCCTCGGCATCTTCCTGTTCGACCTGCTGATCACCCGCCACGGCTGGTGCGGCCACCTCTGCCCCGTGGGGGCCTTCTACAGCCTGCTGGCGGTCGTCACCCCGGTGCGGGTCAGCGCCACCGACCGGAGCCGCTGCAACGACTGCATGGACTGTTTCCAGGTCTGCCCCGAACCCCAGGTCATCACCCCGGCCCTGAAGGGTGAGGCCAAGGGCATCGGCCCGATGATCCGCGACATCAACTGCACCAATTGCGGCCGCTGCGTCGATGTCTGCAGCGAGCAGGTCTTCGGCTTCACCCTCGGCCGGGACAACCCCACGCCCACCATTCACCAGAAGATGGAGACATCATCATGAACAAGATGCTGATCCCGCTGATTGCCGGCCTGCTCTGCCTGTCCCCGCTGGCGCAGGCGGAGGTGAAGTCCCTGCGCGGCGACCGTCCCCCGAACGAGGATTCACGCCCGCCGATCAAGCCGCAATACCGCAAGGACGGGGAGGTGCTGCCCCGGGACTTCGTCCAGCAACCGCCGCTGATCCCGCACAAGATCGACGGCTACCAGATCGACCTGCGCTACAACAAGTGCCTCTCCTGCCATGGCTGGGACAAGTACCGGGAGGCCGGAGCCACCAAGATCAGCCAGACCCACTTCAAGGACCGGGAGGGCAATGACCTGGCGGACATCGCCCCGACCCGCTATTTCTGCAACCAGTGCCACGTGCCCCAGGCCAACGCCAAGCCCCTGGTGGAGAACACCTTCCAGCCGGTCGAGTCGCTGAAGGAGAAGTAGGCCCGCAAGCAGCCACGCCTGGAGAAAAAACCGATGAGAAAAATCTTCAACTGTTCGCTGGGGGTCCTGTTCGGTGCCTTCGTCGTCGGCATCCTGTTCTGGGGCGGCTTCAACTGGGCCCTGGAACTGACCAACCGCGAGGCCTTCTGCATCTCCTGTCACGAGATGGAGGAGAACGTCTACCAGGAGTATCGGAAGACGATCCACTACAACAACCGCACCGGGGTCCGGGCCACCTGTCCCGACTGCCACGTGCCGAAGGAGTGGGGTCCCAAGGTGGTACGCAAGATCCAGGCCTCCAACGAGCTGCTGCACAAGGTCCTGGGCACCATCGACACCCCGGAGAAGTTCGAGAAGAAGCGAATCGAGCTGGCGCTGCACGAATGGAAGCGGATGAAGTCGGTCGACTCCCGCGAATGCCGCAACTGTCACGACTTCGAATACATGGACTTCATCGAGCAGGGGCGGCGCGCGGTCAAGGCCCACACCCGGGCCATCGAAGAGGGCAGGACCTGCATCGACTGTCACAAGGGCATCGCCCACCGCCTGCCGAAGGGCTGGGAAGAGGCGGCCAGGGAGGCGGGCCTGTGAGCGAGGCCGGCTGAGGGGCGTCGGGGCTCCGGCTGTTCCATCGCCCCCTGCGCCCCGGCAACCGCTCCCGCTCAGGGGTGATGCAGCCCCTGCAGCTCCATCACCATCCTCCCCTCCGGGATGAGCCGGTTGCTGGTCCGCTCCACCCGCTCCTCGCGGACCAGGCCGGCGCCCGGGCAGTACCAGCTGCTGCTGGAGAGGCGCACACGGATGTTGCCCACATAGTTGCCGGCATCGGCACTGGTCTCGCCCTCGCCCTCGACCCGCAGGCAGCCCGTGAAGCGACCGGCCGGGACCTCGACCACCTCGTCTGCCGCCACGATCACGTAGTCCACCGGCACGGCGACGCGGATCCGGTAACGGGTCTCCTGCGGCGGCCCGGTCCGTTGCAACAGGGAGGTCAGCTCCTGCTGCCTCCAGCGGGTGCCGTGACGGAAGGGCCTGCCCAGGACCAGGCGCTCCTCCGCCTCGGGGCGATAGCCCCCATCCGGCGGCCGGCTGCCGATGCGGTGGATCCCGGAGCGGTCCTCGCGGTAATAGAAGCGGCTGCCATCCGCCCGGACCCGGGTCCAGGCCGGAAAGCCGTCCACCCGCTCCGGGCCGATGGTGCGCACCTGCTGGCGCAGCTCCTCTGCGCCGTCCGCGGTCTGCACCCGCACCCGGTACTGCCATTCCCATCCCGGCGCGAGGGGGAAGAACGGCCCCTCCCGCTCCCCGCCGCATCCGGTGACGAGGAGGAGCAACACCAGCAGGGGCGTGGCCGCTGGCGGCGAAGGGGGGCGCCCGGTAGAATCCTGCCTCATCATCAACCTCGGCACGAAGGTTCCAATGGCAATGATACGACCACATGGTTCAGACCAGTTGAAACCCCTGTTCGTCTACGACACGGAGGAGCATCACCGCCTCTCTCACGAGGCGGAGTCCCTGCCCTCGCTGCTGCTCAATTCGGCCGCCGCCGCCAACGCGGTGATGCTGGGAGGGGGCTACTTCAACCCCCTGCCGGGCTACATGAACCTGGCCGATGCCCTCTCCGTCTGCCGCGAGATGCACACCCGCGAGGGGCTGTTCTGGCCGGTACCGGTCCTCAATCTCACCGATGACATCGAGGCCGTCGGCAAGGCCGAGCGCATCGCCCTGCGCGATCCCAACGTGGAGGGCAATCCGGTGCTGGCGGTGATGGAGATCGAGGATATCGAGCGGGTGAGCGACGAGCAGCTCCGGGAGATGACCGAGGCGATCTTCGGCACCCTCGATCCGGCGCATCCCGGGGTGGCCACCTTCACCTCCCTGGGGCGGCACGCCCTCTCCGGACCCATCCAGGTGCTCAACTTCAGCTACTTCCAGCAGGATTTCCCGGACACCTTCCGCACCGCGGTGGAGATCCGCAACGAGATCGCCGAGCACGGCTGGGAGAAGGTGGTCGCCTTCCAGACCCGCAACCCCATGCACCGCGCCCACGAGGAGCTGTGCCGCATGGCGATGGATCGCCTCGGCGCCGACGGCCTGGTGATCCACATGCTGCTGGGCAAGCTCAAGCCGGGGGACATCCCCGCCCACGTGCGCGACGCCTGCATCCGCAGGATGGTGGAGCTCTACTTCCCGCCCAACAGCGTGATGGTGACCGGCTACGGCTTCGACATGCTCTATGCCGGCCCGCGCGAGGCGCTGCTGCACGCGGTATTCCGCCAGAACATGGGCGCGACCCACTTCATCGTCGGCCGCGACCATGCCGGGGTGGGCGACTACTACGGACCCTTCGACGCCCAGGCCATCTTCGACACCATCCCGGAAGATGCCCTCGAGATCGAGATCTTGCGCGCCGACCACACCGCCTGGTCGAAGAAACTGGGCCGCGTGGTGATGATGAACGAGGCCCCGGACCATACGAAGGAGGACTTCATCCTTCTCTCGGGCACGAAGGTGCGGGAGATGCTGGGCCAGGGGATCGCACCGCCGCCGGAGTTCTCCCGCCCCGAGGTCGCGCAGATCCTGATGGACTACTACCGCAGTCAGCAGGACTGAAGAGGAGGGCGCCATGAGCGACAACGACACCATCTTCGGCAGGATCATCCGGCGCGAGATCCCGGCCGACATCGTCTACGAAGACGAGCTGTGCCTCGCCTTCAGGGACGTCAACCCGCAGGCACCGATCCACATCCTGATCGTGCCGAAGCAGCCGGTGGCGAAGCTCTCCGACTGCCTGCCGGAACACCGCGGGGTCCTCGGCCACATGCTGCTCAAGGCCGCCGAGATCGCGCGTCAGGAGGGCTGTGGGGAGGCCTTCCGCCTGGTGATAAACAACGGGGAGGAGGCGGGCCAGTCGGTCTTCCACCTGCACATCCACATCCTCGGCGGACGTCCCTTCGGGTGGCCGCCGGGCTGAGCGGCCGGCTCATCGGTCTGGCCCTGGCGGCCCTGCCGCTCGGCGCCTGCACCGACGCCGACCCCGGTCCCCGCTTCTTCCCCCTCGCCGAGGGACACCGCTGGCAATACCGCATCGAACTGCGGCGCGGCGAACACCACGACGAGCAGCGCCTGCTGGTGCGCAATCTCGGTCCCGCGAGGCTGGAGGGGGGCCGGCAGGCACTGGCGCAGTGGGTGAACGGCTCGATCCACTACTACCTGCTCCACGAGGACGGCCTCCATCAGCAGGCCGGCACGCGCCGGGCCGGACTGTACCTCCCCCTCCCCGCCGCTCCGGGCACAACCTGGAAGGCACGGGAGCGCACCCGCCTGCTCACCATCCGCAAGAAGGCGCTGGAGGCCCCCGATTCCGCCTTCCGCCTGCCCCTGGTGGTGCATTACCGGATCGTCTCCACCGATGCCCGGGCAGCCACCCCGGCGGGGGAATTCAGCGGCTGCCTCGAGGTCGAAGGCAACGGAGAGCGGGAGATCGAAGGGCCCCATCCCGATCATCCGATCCGCGTACGCCTGCACGGGCTTCGCTGGTTCTGCCCCGGCGTGGGCCTGGTGCGGGCGGAGCGGGAGGAGGGATCGGACAGCGGCTTTCTCAACGACGGCAGCGAGACGGTGACCCTCATCGGCCATCAGCCGCCCTGACAGCACCCTTGCGCTGTGGGAGAATACCGCCTCCCGTTCCGCCAACCTGACAGATAGCGACCTGCGATGTACCAGACAGACGACCTGCGAATCCGCGAAATGACGGAGGTGATCCCTCCGGCCCAGCTCCATGGCGAACTGCCGATCACCGACAGGGCGGCAGAGACCGTCCACGACGCCCGCGAGGCGATCCGCAAGATCATCCACGGCGAGGACGACCGCCTGCTGGTGGTCACCGGCCCCTGTTCGATCCACGATACCGAGGCGGCCCGTGAATATGCCCGGCGCCTGGCACCGCTGGTCGCTTCCCTCGCCGACGACCTGATGATCGTGATGCGGGTCTATTTCGAGAAGCCGCGCACCACCGTCGGCTGGAAGGGGCTGATCAATGACCCCGGCCTGGACGGCAGCTTCCGCATCAACGACGGCCTGCGCCTGGCCCGCAAACTGCTCCTCGACCTGGCCGAAGAGGGAGTCCCCACCGGGACCGAATACCTCGACCTGATCAGCCCGCAGTACATCGCCGATCTGATCAGCTGGGGCGCGATCGGCGCCCGCACCACCGAATCGCAGTGCCACCGGGAGCTGGCCTCCGGGCTCTCCTGCCCGGTCGGGTTCAAGAACGGCACCGAGGGCAACATCCAGGTCGCGGTGGACGCCGTGGTCTCGGCCTCCCGGCCGCACCACTTCCTGTCCGTGACCAAGGAGGGGCGCTCGGCCATCTTCTCCACCACCGGCAACAGCGACTGCCACATCATCCTGCGCGGCGGCGGCGGCCACCCCAACTACGACCCGGCCAGCATCAGCCAGGCCTGCGCGATGCTGGAGAAGGCAGGGCTGCATCCCGCAGTGATGATCGACGCCTCCCACGCCAACTGCGCCAAGGACCCCCACCGCCAGGTGGTGGTGGCCCGCGACATCGCCGGGCAGGTGGCCGACGGCGACGACCGCATCTTCGGCCTGATGCTGGAGAGCCACCTGGTGGCCGGGAGCCAGAAGGTGCAGCCGGACCAGCCGCTGACCTACGGCCAGAGCATCACCGACCCCTGCATGGGCTGGGAGGAGACCGAGCCCCTGCTCGGAGAGCTGGCCGAGGCGGTCCGCAAGCGGCGCACCCGCATCCGCTAAGGGGATGTACCGGGTCCTGGTCACCGACCGTCTGGCCGAGGAGGGGCTGGAGATCCTCCGGGCCCAGACCAGCATCGAGGTGGAGGTCGCCACCGGCCTGTCGGAGGAGGAACTCATCGGACGCATCGGCGACTACGACGCCCTGCTGATCCGCTCCGGGACGCAGGTGACCGCCCCGGTGCTTGAGGCCGGGCGCCCCCGGCTGAAGGTCGTGGGACGGGCCGGGATCGGTGTGGACAACGTCGATCTGGAGGCGGCGACCGAGCTGGGCGTCATCGTCATGAACACCCCCGACGCCAACGCCGTCACCACCGCCGAACTGGCCCTGGCCCATCTCTTCTCCGTCAGCCGCCACCTGCCCCAGGCCGACCGCTCGGTGCGCGAGGGGCGCTGGGAGCGTGGCCGCTTCATGGGCAACGAGATCTCCGGCAAGACCCTGGGCGTGGTCGGCTTCGGCACCATCGGCCGCATCGTCGCCGAGCGGGCACTGGGGCTGAAGATGGAGGTGCTGGCCCATGACCCCTTTGTCACCGCGGAGGTCTTCGAGCGACACGGTGTCCGGGGTGCCGGGCTGGACGAACTCTTCACGGCCGCCGACTACGTGACCCTGCACACCCCCCTCAACGACCATACACGCGAACTGGTCAATGCGGAGCGGCTGGCGCTGATGAAGCCCGGTGCCTTCCTGATCAACTGCGCCCGTGGCGGCCTGGTCGACGACCAGGCCCTTGCCGAGGCCCTGCGCGAGGGGAGGCTGGCCGGGGCCGCGCTGGATGTGTTCCAGAACGAACCGCCCACCGGCTCACCCCTGCTGGAGCTGGAGAACTGCCTCTTCACCCCCCATCTGGGGGCCTCCACCCGCGAGGCCCAGGTGGCGGTGAGCGTCAATCTGGCCCGTCAGGTGGCCACTTTCCTGGAGAGCGGCGAGGCGGTCAACGCCCTCAATCTCCCGCGACTGTCGGCCGATGAGCTGCGCCGCATGCGGCCCTGGCTGGATCTGGCGGGGGCCCTCGGACGCCTGCTGGCCCACCTCTCCCCGGCGCCCCTCCAGCAGCTCGAGGTGACCGCCTGCGGTCAGGCGGCCGAGCTGGACCTTGGCGCCCTGTCCGCCGAGGCCCTGGTCGGACTGCTGGGAGAGGCCCTCTCCATCCCGGTCAACCGGGTCAACGTCACCCGGCTGGCGCGGCGCCAGGGGATCGCGGTCACCGAGGCCCGCAGCGAGGACTCCCCCGACTATCACGGCCTGCTCCGGCTGGAAGGCCGGGCCGGGGAGCATTCGGTCGCCGTGGCCGGCACCCTCCTCGGCGGCGCCCATCCCCGGCTGGTGGCCATCGACGACTACGAGGTCGAGGCGGTGCCGGAGGGATGCCTGCTCATCACCCGCCACGAGGACCGCCCCGGCGTGGTGGCGGCCCTGGGTACCCTCCTCGGCGAGGCGCGGATCAACATCAGCCGGATGCAGGTGGGAACCGCGGAAGGCCGGGAGGAGGCCATCGCGCTGATCGGTATCTCGCGCCCGCTCGAGGCGCAGGAACTGGAACAGGTCGCCGCCATCCCGGCGGTCCACACCGCCTGCCAGGTCGAGCTGTGAGGTACCGGCGGGTCCTGTTCGACTGCGACAGCACCCTGAGCGCGGTCGAGGGGATCGACGAGCTGGCGCGCAGGGCCGGGGTAGGCGACGAGGTGGCGGAACTCACCGCCCGGGCGATGGCCGGGGCGATACCGCTGGAATCGATCTACGGGAGGCGCCTGGAACTCATCCGGCCGGACCGTGCGGCCCTCGAGTGGCTGGCCGCCCGCTACCTGGAGCGGATCACCCCGGGAGCGCCTGAGACCATCGGCGCACTGCAGGCAGAAGGGGTGGCGGTAGACCTGGTCAGCGGCGGGTTGCGCCCGGCCCTGCTGCCCCTCGCCACGGCGCTCGGCCTGACGGAGGACCGGGTCCACGCCGTCGATGTGCGGCTGGGCGAAGCAGGCGGCTACCTGGATTTCGAACGCGACTACCCCCTGGCCCGTAGCGGCGGCAAGGCGGAGGTGGTGCGCCGGGTGCGGGCACCAGGCGAGCCGGTGGCGATGGTGGGCGATGGCATCACCGATCTGGAAACGATGGAGGCCGGTGCAGACTTCATCGGCTTCGGCGGGGTGGTGGTGCGCGAGGCGGTCAAGAGCGCCGCCCCGGTCTATGTCGAGGAGCCGGATCTGCGGGTGGTGCTGGAGTATCTGCGGTAGTTGTCAGTTGTCAGTTGTCAGTTGTCAGTTGTCAGTTGTCAGTTGTCAGTTGTCAGTTGTCAGTTGTCAGTTGTCAGTTG
>RFJX01000203.1 GCA_003694425.1 Gammaproteobacteria bacterium | reverse complement strand
GGCGGTTCGACGCCGGGCTGGCGGTGGCGCACTCCCCTGCCCCTCGCTGAACGCCTGAGCCTGAAGGTTCCGGGGCCGCGTTCCCATCAGCCGCGCGGCAGGACCTTCACGCCCGCCTCTGTACGGCCCCCTTGAAAGTTCTCCATAGGTTCTCCTATGCTTGGCAACAGGAGAGAACGAAGGGAGAACATTCATGCTGACCTCACTGGAGGAGCGGGTGTTGCAGTTCGTCACCCGCTACATCACCGGGAACGGGCGCGCCCCCACCCTGGAGGAGATCGGGGCCGGGGTGGGACTGCGCTCCAAGGGCACGGTGCACCGCTACGTGCAGTCGCTGATCGGCAAGGGCCACCTGGAGCGCGGCCCGCGCGGCTGGCGCAGTCTGCGCCTGGCCGGGGAGACACCACGGCGCGGGCGGCTGCCGCTGGCCGGGCGGATCGCCGCCGGGCGACCGATCGAGGCGATCCCCGACCAGGAGGAGGTGGACCCCGGCGCCCTGTTCGCCGGCCCCAACCGCTACGTGCTGGAGGTGAAGGGCGATTCGATGATCGAGGCCGGGATCCTGGACGGCGACCTGGTGGTGATCGAGCACCGCGAGACCGCCGACGACGGCGACATCGTGGTGGCCCTGGTGGACGGCCAGGAGGCCACCCTCAAGCGGCTGTTCCACCTGCCGGACGGACGCATCGAGCTGCGGCCCGAGAACCGCGCCATGGGCAGCCTGGTGTACGAGCCGGAGCGGATCGCCATCCAGGGGGTGCTGGTGGGGCAGTTCCGGTGCTACTGAAACGGCTGTCCGACTGGGACAGCACCCCGATATCCCGGAAACGAACGCACAAGAACCGCGGCGCGGCCCCGGGTGAGCCCCCGAATACCGGAGATGCCCCAAATGAAGGCAGATGAACAACAAACCACGGCACAGGGCGTCGGGCAGGGAGCCGTTCCGGCGGGCCTGGAGGCCGCCCGAAGCAGGGACAGCGGAGGGTGGTCGACGGCTTCGAGCGGGACAGGGAGGTACCGCGAGATTCAGCCGGAGCGGCTCCCTGCCCGGCGCCCTCCCAGAGCGGCCAGGAAACGCGCCGGCGTACCAGGAGCTCGCCCGCAGCAGGGACAGGGAAGTCTCGCGAGATTCAGCCGGAACCGGTACCCGGCCGGCGCGCCCCCGGTTGCCGGAAATGATCCCGAGTGAAGACCGATGAACGAAAAACCCTGGCCGCGGGCCATCGTCCTGGTGGACATGAACGCCTTCTTCGCCTCCATCGAGCAGCAGGACTTCCCGGAGCTGGCGGGCCGGCCGGTGGCGGTCACCAACGGCCTGACCGGCACCTGCTGCATCACCTGCTCCTACGAGGCGCGCGCCTTCGGCGTGCACACCGGCATGCGCCTGCCCGAGGCGCGGCGGCTGTGCCCCGATCTGATCCAGCGTCCGGCCCGCCCGCAGCGTTACGCCGAGGTCTCCACCGCCATCATGACGGCGCTGCAGGAGCGGATCTCGCCCGACATCGAGGTCTTCTCGGTGGACGAGGCCTTCCTCGACGTCACCCGCTGCCAGCGCCTGCTGGGCAACCCGGTGGCCATCGCCCGGCGGGCCAAGGAGGTGGTGTGGGAGGCCAGCGGCCTGCCCTGCTCGATGGGGGTGAGCGGCGACAAGACCACCGCCAAGTACGCCGCCAAGCTGCACAAGCCGGACGGACTGACCGTGATCCCCCCCTGGGAGGCCGAGGCGGCGCTGCGGGAGGTCCCGGTGACCGAGCTGTGCGGGATCGCCGAGGGGATCGGCGCCTTCCTCGCCCGCCACGGCGTGCGGGTCTGCGGCGACATGAAGAGGCTGCCGATCGGCGTGCTGGCGCGCCGCTTCGGCAATCCCGGGCGGCGCATCTGGTACATGTGCCAGGGACGCGACCCGGAGCCGCTGCAGCTCACCGTGCCGGCGCCGAAATCGATGGGCCACGGCAAGGTGATGCCGCCGGACACCCGCGACCGGGAGGTGATCGAGACCTATCTGCTGCACATGTGCGAGAAGCTGGCCGCGCGACTGCGCCGCCATGCCCTGAAGGCGCAGCGCTTCTTCATCGGCCTGAGGCTGCGCGAGGGCTGGCTGTGCGACAGGCTCGCCGCCCCCTTCCCCACCGACGACAGCCACCCGATCCGGGCCCTGTGCCGGGTCCTGCTCGCGCGCTGGCGCGGCGAGGGGGTGTTCCAGGTGCAGGTGACCGCGCTGGACCCGCGACCGGCCGACGGCCAGCTCGACCTGTTCGGCCGGGAGCAGCCGCGGCTGGACGCCCTCAACGCGGTGATGGACCGGATCAACGGCCGCTACGGGGAGTTCACCCTGGCCCCGGCACGGCTGCTGCAGCGCTCCGACATGCCCAACGTCATCGCCCCGGCCTGGAAGCCCTACGGCCACCGGCAGACGGTCTGATCAGGGCTCACCACGGAAGCACGGAGGTCACGGAGAACAACGGACAAGTAACATCAAGTTGGATCGTTAATAAATTGATTAATAATGCTAATTATGTTCGGTTCGATAAAATACATGAGGTTCTGGTGGTGAAGCCTCCGTGCTCTCCGTGCCTCCGTGGTGCAGATTTTCAAAGCCGGTGCACAGCGGTCTCGATGGAGCCGTCCGGGTACAGGGTGAGGGTGCGCCAGGCGGGGATGGTGTCCTGCGGGACATAGCGCTCGCTGTGGGGGGTGAACTGGATGCAGGTGGAGGGGGTGCCGAGCAGCAGCAGGTGGTGGCGGCGCTCCTCCCAGGGCTGATGGATATGGCCCCAGACGACCCCGCGTACCCGGGGGTGGTGCTGCAGCAGGGTGAGGAACTCGCCGGCATCGCGCAGCTTCATCTGGTCCATCCAGGGGCTGCCGATGACGACCGGATGATGATGCAGGGCGATCAGGACCGGACCTTCCCCTGCCGCGAGTTCGCGCTCCAGCCAGGCGAGTTGCGGGGCCCCGAGCTGTCCCGCGTGGGTATGCGGCAGGCGGGAGTCGAGCAGCAGGACGGACCAGCCCCCCAGCTCAAGCCGCCGCTGCCAGCAGATGTTGCCGCCCGGCAGATGCAGCCGCATCAGGTTGGGATCATCGTGGTTTCCGGGGATGCAGCAGACCGGAGCCGGCAACCGCTCCAGCATGCGCCGCAGGCGCAGATAGGCCGAGGGAGTATCCTCGTGGACCAGGTCGCCGGTGGCCAGGAAGGCATCGGGACCTGGCTGTTCGAGCAGGCGCCTGATCACCGCCTCGAGCGAGGCGGCGGTATCGACCCCGTCGAAGCGGCCGCCAGGGTCCCCGAACAGGTGGAGATCCGTGATCTGTACCAGTCGAACCGGCTGCGTCATCGAAACAAACCCACAGTCAACCGGGAGATGAGGCCATGAGCAACAAGACTATCACGCTGACCGACACCCTCTACAACTATCTGCTGGAGCACTCGCTGCGCGAGCCGGAGCTGTACCGGCGCCTGCGCGAGGAGACCGCCGCCCTGCCCGAGGCGATCATGCAGATCGCCCCGGAGCAGGGCCAGTTCATGCACCTGCTGGCGCGGCTCATCGGCGCCACCCGGATCATCGAGGTGGGCACCTTCACCGGTTACAGTGCCCTCTGGCTGGCCAGCGCCCTGCCCGAGCACGGCCGCCTGCTGGCCCTGGACATCAGCGAGGAATGGACCACCATCGCCCGGCGCTACTGGGAGGAGGCGGGTCTGGCCGGGCGCATCGAGCTGCGCCTGGGCGATGCCTCGGAAAGCCTGGCCGCGCTCTGTGCCGAGCGCACCCTTTCTCCCTGCGATCTGGCCTTCATCGACGCCGACAAGTGCGCCTACGAACACTACTACGAATGCTGCCTGCGACTGCTGCGCCCGGGCGGGCTCGTGATCATCGACAACGTCCTGTGGGATGGCAAGGTGGCCGACCCGCGGGTCAACGACGATGACACCCGCGCCCTGCGCCGGTTCAACCGCAGGCTGCTGGAGGATGAGCGGGTGGAGCTCTCGATGCTGCCGGTGGCCGACGGCATCACCCTGGCCATGAAGCGCTGAGCCGGAGGCTGGATGGTGCAGCGCAGCGACCACTGCACACTGCCGCGAGGAGGGAACCACAAGCCCTTGTACCGGCGGAAGTTCCGCCGTTGCATGCACCGCTTGTCCACAGCCAGCCCCCATCCCTGCAACAGCCCTGTACACATGATATTGTGGTTGAATTGGCCCTTGACCACATTCTGTTGGGCTGCTATATCTTGTCGAACCAATGCCGCGGCACCCCTTCCCGGTGCCGCCACAAGAGCAACGACAAGAGAACCGGAGGGGGCATGGACCAGGAACCCGTCAGCACCGTCAGCGAGCACACCACGACCGTCACCACCGCAGTACCGGAGGCCCCCGCCGCCCCCCCGTCGCGGGTCGCCGCACCCGGCGAATACCTGGTGATCCGGCGCAACAACAAGGTGACGGCCTACGACGCCGCGAAGATCAAGATCGCAATGACCAAGGCCTTCCTCGCCGTGGAGGGTGGCAACGCAGCGGCCTCCAGCCGCATCCACGAGCTGGTCGACCGGCTCACCGCCCAGGTCAGCGAGGCGATCACCCGGCGCCTGCCCGGCGGCGGCACCATCCATATCGAGGACATCCAGGACCAGGTGGAGCTGGCCCTGATGCGCGCCGGCGAGCACAAGGTGGCGCGGGCCTACGTGCTCTACCGGGAGGAGCGCGCCCGTGAGCGGGAGGCGCAGAAGCAGTCCGTGCAGGAGCCCGCGCAGACGCTACTGCACGTGACCCTGGAAGACGGCAGCCGCCAGCCGCTGGACCTCGAGCGTCTGCAGCGGGTGGTCAACGAGGCCTGCCGCGACCTGCCCGATACCAAGCCGCAGCGGATCATCGACGACACCCTGCGCAACCTGTTCGACGGGGTGCCGGAAGCGGACGTGGCCAAGGCCCTGGTGATGAGCGCCCGGACCCTGATCGACCTGGAGCCGAGTCACAGTCATGTCGCCGCCCGGCTGCTGCTGGACCAGCTGCGGACCGAGGCCCTCAGCTTCCTCCACGGGCACCACGACAGCGCCACCCAGGAGGAGATGGCCGAGCGTTATCCGGAGGCCTTCAGGAGCTACATCCGCAAGGCGATCGAGCTGGAGCTGCTGGACCCTCGCCTGGCCCAGTACGACCTGGACCGCCTGGGCGAGGCCCTGGAGCCGGAGCGCGATTTCCAGTTCACCTATCTGGGCCTGCAGACCCTCTACGACCGCTACTTCCTGCACCATGAGGGGGTGCGCTTCGAGCTGCCGCAGATCTTCTTCATGCGGGTGGCCATGGGACTGGCGATCAACGAGGTGGAGCGCGAGGCGCGCTCCATCGAGTTCTACCGCCTGCTCTCCTCCTTCGACTTCATGAGCAGCACCCCGACCCTGTTCAATTCCGGGACCCTGCGCCCGCAGCTCTCCTCCTGCTACCTGACCACGGTGCCGGACGACCTGGACGGGATCTTCAAGGCCATCAAGGACAACGCCCTGCTCTCCAAGTTCGCCGGCGGGCTGGGCAACGACTGGACCCCGGTGCGTGGCCTGGGCGCCCACATCAAGGGCACCAACGGCAAGTCCCAGGGCGTGGTCCCCTTTCTCAAGGTGGCCAACGACACCGCGGTTGCGGTCAATCAGGGCGGGAAACGCAAGGGCGCGGTCTGCGCCTACCTGGAGACCTGGCACATCGACATCGAGGAGTTCCTCGAGCTGCGCAAGAACACCGGTGACGAGCGCCGCCGCACCCACGACATGAACACCGCCAACTGGATCCCCGACCTGTTCATGAAGCGGGTCGCCGAGGAGGACGAGTGGACCCTCTTCTCGCCCGACGAGGTGCCCGATCTGCACGACCTGTACGGCCGCGCCTTCGAGCAGGCCTATCTGGACTACGAGGAGAAGGCCGCACGCGGCGAGATCCGCAACTTCAGGAAGGTGAAGGCGGTGGAGCTGTGGCGCAAGATGCTGGGGATGCTGTTCGAGACCGGCCACCCCTGGATCACCTTCAAGGATCCCTGCAACGTCCGTTCGCCCCAGCGTCACCGTGGCGTGGTCCACTCCTCCAACCTCTGCACCGAGATCACCCTCAACACCCGGGCCGGCGAGGAGATCGCGGTCTGCAACCTGGGATCGGTCAATCTCGCCCGGCACGTCACCGAGCAGGGACTGGATGCGGAGAAGCTGGAGCGCACCATCCGCACCGCCATGCGGATGCTGGACAACGTCATCGAATACAACTACTACACCGTCCCCGAGGCGCGCCGCGCCAATCTGCGCCACCGCCCCGTGGGGCTGGGGATCATGGGGTTCCAGGACGCCCTGCACACGCTGCGCATCCCCTACGCCTCGGAGGCGGCGGTGGAGTTCGCCGACCGCTCGATGGAGCTGGTCAGCTATCACGCCATCAGGGCATCCACCGACCTGGCCGAGGAGCGCGGCCGCTACGACAGCTTCGAGGGCTCGCTCTGGAGCCAGGGGATCCTCCCCATCGACTCGCTGGAACTGCTGGCCGAGGAGCGTGGCGGATTCCTGGATGTCGATCGCAGCAGCACCCTCGACTGGGAGGCCCTGCGTGAACGGGTGAAGACCGTGGGCATGCGCAACTCCAACTGCATGGCCATCGCCCCGACCGCGACCATCTCCAACATCTGCGGGGTGGCACAGTCGATCGAGCCCACCTACCAGAACCTGTTCGTGAAATCGAACCTCTCCGGGGAGTTCACGGTGGTCAACCCCCATCTGGTCGCCGACCTCAAGGCCCACAAGCTGTGGGACGAGGTGATGGTCAACGACCTCAAGTACTACGACGGCAGCGTGGCCCACATCGACCGCATCCCGGAGGAGCTGAAGGCCCTGTACGCCACCGCCTTCGAGATCGACCCGCGCTGGCTGGTGGAGGCGGCGGCCCGGCGCCAGAAATGGCTGGACCAGGCCCAGTCACTCAACCTCTACATGGCCGAGCCCTCGGGCCGCAAGCTGGACAACCTCTACAAACTGGCCTGGGTGCGCGGCCTGAAGACCACCTACTACCTGCGCGCCCTGGGCGCCACCCACATGGAGAAGACCACCGCGCCGGTGGAATCGGCCCCGGCCGAGGCGCCCAAGGCCTGCTCCATCCTCGACCCCGACTGCGAGGCCTGCCAGTGATTTTTCTGCACCACGGAGACACGGAGGGCACGGAGTTCGCGTTCGCAGATGGCTGTCCGTCGATGACGGGTACAAAACACGAAGCCCTCCATGTTCTCCGTGCCTCCGTGGTGAGCAATCAATCCGAGTCGTCACCCATAACAAGAGGAAAGATGCCGTGCTGAACTGGGATGACCCCCTGAGTGCCGCCAGCCCGGCGGCGTCGAAGACTCCACCACCAGTCCCGGAGAGGTCGACCGAGGAGATCCCACTGTCTGGAACCGCGACCGGGGCCACTGCGACCAGCACCCCCGCGCAGGTGGTGATGCCCGCGATGAAGCCGGTCAACCCGGCGGACAAGCGGGTGGTCAACGGCCTGACGGACGTCAACCAGCTGGCCCCCTTCAAGTATCCCTGGGCCTGGGAGTACTTCCTCAACGCCAACAAGAACCACTGGACGCCGCTGGACATCAACATGGCCTCCGACGTCCAGGACTATCACCACAGGCTGACGATGGAGGAGCGCCACGTCTACGAGAACGTGCTGGCCTACCTGACCACCTCGGACATCCTGGCGATGCGGAACATCGGCCTGGCGGTGATGGAGAAGATGAGCGCGCCGGAGCTGCAGATCTACCAGGCCCGGCAGGTCTACGAGGAGTCGCTGCACACCTGGACCTATCAGCACTGCATCGAGACCATCGGCCTGGACCAGGGGGAGATCTACAACCGCTACCGGGTGGTGCCGGAGATCAACCAGAAGATCCAGGTGGCCAACCGCCGGCTGGACTCGATCCTGCGCCCCGACATCGACCTGCACGACGCCGACGAACTGGCCAACTTCCTGCTGGCCTACACCTTCTTCGCCGCGGTGTTCGAGGGTTGCTGGTTCTACAACGGCTTCTCACCCATCTTCGCCCTGCAGCGCCGCGGCCTGATGAAGGGGACCGCCGAGCAGCTCCAGTACATCATGCGCGACGAGGTGCTGCACTGCTCCTTCGGTATCCGGGTGGTGAAGCAGATCATGCACGAGGAGGGCATTCGCCCCGACCCGAAGGCGATGCGGGAGATGTGGGACGAGGCCGAGGCGGCCGAGGCGACCTACGCCGGCTATATCCTGCGTGACCCGATCCTCGGCTACTCGGCCGAGCTGCACAACGGGCAGTTCCGCTTCATCGCCAACCGGCGGGCGCGCCAGCTCGGCCTGGAAGAGCCCTTCCCGGGTGCCGAATGCGCGCTGCCCTGGCTGGACGAGCAGGCAAACCTGCGCAAGGAGAAGAACTTCTTCGAGACGCGAGTTACGGAATATCAGACTGGCGGAGCGCTCAGCTGGTAGGTCCCGCAGTTCCTGGCCTCTGCTGCCGGACCGAAACTGGGCGCAATTTGCCGGCAGACCGTCCCCGGTCTGCCGGCAGTTTTTATGTCAGTTGTCAGTTGTCAGTTGTCAGTTGTCAGTTGTCAGTTGTCAGTTGTCAGTTGTCAGTTGTCAGTTGTCAGTTGTC
>RFJX01000202.1 GCA_003694425.1 Gammaproteobacteria bacterium | reverse complement strand
GTACCCGCCTGCTGGTCGGCGCCGACGGGGCGCGTTCCCGGGTGCGCCAGCTCGCCGGCATCGGGGAGCGGGTGCGTGACTACCGTCAGCACGCCCTGGTCGCCACCGTGCGCTGCGAGCAGCCCCACGGGCGCGCCGCGCGCCAGTGCTTTCTTCCCACCGGGCCCCTGGCCTTCCTGCCGCTGGACGAGCCGCACACTTGCGCGGTGGTCTGGAGTACCGTCCCGGAGGAGGCAGCCCGGCTGGAGGATCTGGAGCCCGGGCCTTTCGCCACCGAGCTGGCCGCGGCCTTCGGGCGGCGCCTGGGAGCGGTCGAACTGGCCGGCCGGCGCGGGCGCTTTCCCCTCGTGCGCGGCCACGCCCGGGAATATGTCCGGCCCCGCCTGGCCCTGGTGGGGGACGCCGCCCACCATATCCATCCCCTGGCCGGCCAGGGGGCCAACCTGGGGCTGATGGACGTCGCCACCCTGGCCCACTGCCTGCGCGAGGCGCGGGAGCGGGGCCGGGAGGACCCGGGCCGCCTGCCGACCCTGCGCCGCTACGCCCGCTGGCGCCGCGGCGAGAACCTGAAGATGATCGCGGCCATGGACCTGTTCCGGGAGCTGTTCGGCACCTCCAGTCCGGCGGTCGCGGCCCTCCGGGGGCTGGGCATGAAGGTGGCCGGTACCCTGCCGCCGGTGAAAGAGGCCATCATGCTCCACGCCATGGGCATGGAGGGCGACCTGCCCGGGGAGGTCCGTCCCGCCCGGGCCTGACTGTCTGGAGGTGTGTCATGGTACGACTGGACATCCGGGGGATCCTCGCCGGGGTCCTCGCCTTCGCCCTGCTCTACGGGCTCTATGCCCTGGCTTCGAGCTGGCTGGTCGGTCGCGGGGGCTACGCTCCCTGGGTGATCACCCTGGCCGGCTACCTGGTCTGGCTCCTGGCCGGGTATGTCGCCGGCGCGGTCTCGGGAAGGGCCGGGCTGCTCAACGGCGCCGTGACCGGGTTGCTGACCTCGCTGGTGATGGCCGGCTTCCTGTTCATCGGACTGGGCGACTCGCCGCAACTGCGGGAGACGATCCGGTCCGGGATCCTCTTCTGGATGGCGTCCGGTGTCCTCCTGTGCGGCCTGGGTGGCCTGCTGAACGATCTGCACCGCAGGTCCTCCTGAACCGGGGAACTGCTCCTGGCCGTAGGGGAACCGTGCCCGCGGTGTGACCCGGCGCGGGATCGGTCGTCGGCCTTCCACCCGGCATGGCTCTCCACGGCGCCGCTGCCCCCACTGCCACCCGGGGCAAACCCCTGCAGCGGCGCCACTGATCTCCGGCAGCCGCGCCCCGCCCGGGGGCGTTCAGGCTTCGCCGGCCCTGTGGCGCATCATGGCAAGTGCCCCCAGCACCCCGAACAGGAGCCACAGCGAGGGGGGGAGGGGCACCGCGGTCACATCCAGGAACAGGCTGGGCCCGAACTGGCGCAGGGAGAGTTCCAGGCCGGCGTGGCCGGTGTCGATGAGCGGCGCCACCCACATCTGCAGGCTGTTGCTGGCGGTGAGGATCGCGACCGAATCGCCCACCCGCGGGAGGAAGCCGTCGAGCAGGTTGATCTGCAGCCGGCCGCCGCGCAGCACGACGCCGGTGGCGGCTATCTCCTCGATGCCGCTGCCGTCCCAGTCCAGCTGCAGGGTGCCGTCGTTCTGGAAGAAGCTGCCGACGGTGAACACGTCGCTGCTGCTGACGAAATCGAACAGCCCCTCGTTGAGCACCAGGTTGCTGTTGATGCCGCCGGCGACGATGGTCCCCCCCTCCTGATCGACAATGACCTGGTTGGTGGTGAAGCGGCGCGAGGCGTTGTAGAGCACGGTGCCGCCATGCAGGCGAAGGACCCCGGCATCGAGGAAGCCGCTGACCTGCAGCACGCCGTCCAGGTCGATGGTACTCAGGCCGCCGCTGCGCCGCACGGTGGCGGCGGAGAAATGGCTGTCGGCATCGATGATCAGCTTGCCGCCGCGGTTCTCGAAGGTGTTGCCGGCGCCGGACATGACGAAGCGGCTGCCCTCCAGGGCGATGGTGCCGCCGCGGTTGACCAGGGTGTTGCCGCTGTTGTGGGCCACGTGGGTATAGGTGTTGCCGCCGGCGAAGGTGAGGGTGCCGTCGTTGAACTTGAGCTTCTCCAGGCCGCTGAAGCGGGCCTGCGGGCCCTCCACGCGCACGTCGGCGTCGTTCTCGGCGA
Organism: Gammaproteobacteria bacterium; assembly: GCA_003694425.1. Taxonomy (GTDB): domain Bacteria; phylum Pseudomonadota; class Gammaproteobacteria; order J113; family J113; genus J113. The sequence continues at coordinate 9,444 of RFJX01000202.1, read as the reverse complement.
TGAAGGCCACCCCGCCGCGCACGCCGGCGGCGTCCGGGGCCCCGGAGCGCATGGCGAAGTCGATGGTGCCGGGAGTGACGACCTCGTTGCCGAGGGCGTCGGTGGCGACGGTGTCGCGCACGATCCAGGAGCGCCCCGCGACCAGTCGGTGGCCGTAGCCGGCGGAAGGGGACTCGACCAGGGTGGGGTCGTTGACCAGGCTGTCGGCGGTGAAACGCAGGGTGCCGCCGTTGACCTCGATGTCGCGTCGGGCGGGATTGCCGTCCGTCTGCATCACGTCGCCCCCGGCCACACTCAGGGTGCTGCCGTCGCCGATGGTGACCGTACCGCCGTTGACCAGCAGGGCGCCGCTGACATGCAGGCCGCCGCCGGTATCGACCAGCAGGTCCCCGCCGCGGTTCTCCAGATTGCCGGCGGTGTGGAACTGGTGACGCCCACGGATGTTCAGGGTGCCGCGGTTGACGCCCAGGGTGTTGAAGTAGTCGAACTTCGCCGCCCCGGAGAGGGTCACGCTGGCATTGTTGTAGACCAGCGCGGTGTCCAGGGCGCTGATCCCGGAGACGCTCACCTGGCCGGTGGCCGGGTCCACGGTCTCGTCGAAGCTCAGCCCGGCGAAGCGGCCGGCGTTGCCGAAGACGTCGCTCACCCGCACGTCCATGATGGCGGTGTCGGCCGGGCTGGTGACGGCGCCGGTATTGCTGAAGGAGACCTCGCGGCCCAGCAGCTCCCAGTTCCCGCCGGCCAGGGTGGCGCCGCCGTCGGCGTAGTCGACGATGTCCACGTCGAAGGCGAACTCGGCGCCGGCGTGGATGCGCACGGTGCCCCCGTTGAGCAGGTCGATGGGGCGGATCACCGAGCTGCTGCCGCCTCCGCCCGGGGTCAGGGGACCGCTGACCCGCAGGGAGGTCTTGCCGGATGCGACCTCCAGCAGGCCGCGGTTGACGATGTTGATGCGGTCGCTCTCGAATTCCCGGATCAGCCCGTTCAGCTCGATCGTGCCGCCGGCCTCGGTGACCAGCTCCACGTCCGCCCCGCGCAGGCCGATCGGTCCCTCGAAGGTGATGCTGGAGCCGCTGTCCCGGCTGGTGAAGGCGAGCTTGCGGCTCAGGCGCAGCTCGTCGAAGAAGGAGCCGGGATCGCGCCGCAGGCGGATGTCGCCGCCCTGGTCGGCCTGGAAGCGGCCGGTCCCGCCATCGAGGGCGCCGTAGACCGTCTTGGCCTCGATGTCGATGAGCCCATCCAGGCCTCTGGCCTCGATCAGGCCCTCGTTGTAGAGGGCCGAGCGCAGGTTGATGCGCCCGTCTTTGTGGGCGAGGAGCAGTCCACCGGCGTTGTTGACGAAGGTCGGGGTCTCCGGGGTAAGAGCGCCCTCGAAGACCACGATGCTGCCGGAGTTGTCGATCTCCTGCCCGGCGACCAGGTGCCGGCCCCAGCCGTCATAGCTGCTGGAGAACCGACTGAAGTAGGACAGGGTGTGGCCCTTGCCGTGGAGCAGGGTGCCGGCGCGGATCTCCCCGGATCGGCCGAAGTTGATGGTGCCGTCGCCGGTGATCGTCAGCAGGCCGGCGGGGTCGGTGGAGCGCAGGCTCAGGAAAGCGGTGAGACTGAGTATCTGGCCGTCATTCTTTACGCTGTTCAGGTGCAGGCGGCGCACGCTGTCCCTGTTGAGCAGGTAAGCGCTGGTGGCGGGGATCACCAGACCGTCCAGGCCGGTCACCTGGTTGGTGGCCGGCCCCAGGTCGCCGGGCGCGGCGATGCCGGGGTCATTGACCGTGTCACCGAGCACGTTGTCGCGGGTCGCCAGGCCGCTGCCGTCGGCGGTCCCGAGCACGACCACGGTATCGGACAGGGTGACCGGCTGGCTGCCATCCTTCAGCAGGCGCAGGTTGATCGGGTCGAAGGGGTCGTTGCTGGCGCCCCGGCCGCGGGACTGCTGGCGGATGGCGTCATTGGAGGGGATGGCGTTGATCAGCACGGAGCTGTCCCACAGCCCGGCGATCAGGCCGAAGTCGCTGAGGGTGATGCTGTCGTTGAAGACCTCGAAGGAGGCCAGCTCGCCGGCCAGTTCCAGCTTCTTGTACAGCAGCGGACCGATCTCCACCCCCAGCAAGCCGCCGGTGATCTTGGCGCTGGCGGCAAGCACCTTCAGTTCCATGTAGTCGCTCAGGGTCAGCGAGCCGGACATCCCCAGGGTCCGTTTCATCCCGGTGAAGTCGATGTCCATCTGCACGTCGCTGGCCTCCAGCAGGGCCAGCTCGGGGAGCTGGTCCCAGCGGCCGCTGAAGGTGTCGGCGAGCGAGACGCTGCCGTCACCGGTACGCATCAGCACCTGCACCGGGTCGCCGCTGGCCGGGTCGACGAAGTCGATATTCATCTCCAGGAAGGCGTCGATGCGGTTCTGCAGCTCGTAGCCCAGCTCCAGGCCGTACTTGACGTCCAGGATGTCGTACTTGAGCTTGGCAATGGTGAGCTCCTTGGACTTGATGGGCAGTTCCAGGCCGGTGAAGGAGACGCCGGTCGATGCATAGCTGGCCAGGCCGTCCAGGTCCAGGCCGAGGCGGAACAGTTCCCCGCTGGTGGTGTTGACGATGGCGCCATCGGCGCTGACTTTGCGCGTGGTGGCGGCGCTGGTGACGGGATTGACCAGGTCGATCTCCCCGGCCGAGAGTACCGTGGTGGTCGGCTTTTCCGGGTCGAATACCGGCAGCTTCTGGGTGAACAGGGTATTGTCCTTGTCGCTGGCCGGGATGATGTCGGGCAGGCCGAGGAAGCTGAAGTCCGGCAGCCTGGGCAGGTTGAAGTCCAGGTTCAGGTCGAACACCGGCAGGTTGATCTCGGGCAGGTTGAAGGTGAAATCGCCCACCTTGTAGCCGGTGAAGGGGAACAGGCCATACTCCAGCTTGCCGCTGGCGCTGCCGCCCAGCACCACGTCCAGACCGGCATTGAAGCTCGGCAGATTGAGATCGAAGCTGCTGGAACCCTCCATTCCGGTAGTGCCCTGGAGGCCGAAGAAGCGTCCCGCGCGGACCTGGTCGGGCAGGGTCAGGCTGGGGCCCACGTGCAGGTTGCTGTTGATGCCGTCGCCACCCACGGTCATGCCGGCGGAGAGGACGATGCCGGCGTGACCCTGCACCGCCGTGCTCAGGCGCAGCCCGCTGCGGGTGTCGCGTCGCACCTCGGGGACGATGGTGTTGCCGAACACCCTTACCTCCGGGATCACCACCACGTCCTTGCCGCCCGCGATACCGCCGATGGAGCCGCTGGCGGAGAAGTGCGAGACCAGCAGGTCGCCGGTGTCCCAGGAATAGCTGCTCACGGGGCGGGCGTCGAGGAGCTCGATCTGCGCGCTGCTCCCGAGCTGCAGGGTGGCGGCGATGGCGGGGCAGGAGGCCAGCAGCAGGCTGGCGTGGAGCAGGATACGGCCGGGACAGGCAAGGGACATGACAGGATACCTGGGTGCGCCACCCTCCGCGGAAGGTGGCTCTGTGAGCATGACTCACAGCTTGGTACACTGGCGCCCTGCTGTATATTGGACTGAAGTCCTAGGACCCCGGCGGTCGGGTGGCGGTCTTCACGGAGAGCGGGAATGCGCGGTATGGATGCGGAGGCCTGGACATGAGGGTGCTGATTGCCGATGACCATGCCCTGTTCCGCACCGGACTCAGCGCGCTGCTCCAGCAGCTGGCGGACGAGGTCCGGGTACTGGAGGCGGACAGCTACGACCGGGTGCGCGAGCTGCTGGAGGAGGAGGGGGCCCCGGACCTCGCCATCCTCGATCTCGACATGCCGGGCTTCGACCAGATGCGGGGGCTGCGCGCCCTGCTGGAGGACCATCCCGCCCTGCCGGTCCTGATCCTGTCCGGTTCGCTCGACCCCCTGCACATGCAGATGGTGCTCGACGCGGGCGCCCTGGGTTACATCCCCAAGACCTCCCCCTCGCAGGTCCTGCTGGGGGCGATCCGGCTGGTGCTGGCCGGCGGGCTGTATGTTCCCCCGGACCTGGTGGGGCTGGGAGAACATCCGGCTCCGCCCGGGCCGGCGCCGCGGGAGGGGCCGGTCGAGATGACCCGGCGCCAGCACGAGATCCTGCAGCTGGTGATCGCCGGCCACTCGAACAAGGTGATCGCCCGGAAACTGGGGATCGCGGAGAAGACGGTGAAGTCCCACTTGGGGGCGGTCTTTCGCATCCTCGGGGTGGAGAGCCGTACCCAGGCGGCGCTGGTCGCCGGCGCCGGGTCCGTCCTCATCCGTAACGACGAGTGAGGTTGCGCACCAGCGCGCGCAGCGCCGCCGGCTGCACCGGCTTGCGCAGCAGCGGCAGGCCGGCGGCCTTCACCTCCGGGACCACCGCCGGATCGGTGTCTCCGGTGATGATGGCCGCTGGCAGGTCCCGCCGCAGGCGCCTGCGGGCCTCGAGCACCACCTCCACCCCGCTGGCCGCTCCCTGCAGCCGGTGGTCGCTGAGGATCAGATCGGGCGCCCCGTCTTCCGTGCAGGCGGCGACGGCATGGTCCGCCGAATCGGCGATCCCGGGAATACAGCCCCAGCCCCGCAGCAGGGTGGCGGTGGCCTCGGCCACCTCGGGATCGTCTTCCACCACCAGGATGCGCAGGCCCGCGAGCTCGTGCCCCGGTCCGGCAGTGGTCTGCGGGGCGGAGCCGGCTCCGGCCCTGCCCGGGGGCACGGTGAGGGAAAAGACCGAACCCCTGCCCGGGGTCGAGACCAGCTGCAGCGGGTGGCCCAGCAGGTTGGCCATGCGCTCGACGATCGCGAGCCCCAGTCCCAGGCCTGCCCTGCCGTCCCCGGCCCCGGCGTCCAGCTTGACGAACTCCCCGAAGATCTCCTTCTGGCGCTCGGCCGGGATCCCGCAGCCGGTATCGGCGACCTCCAGCACGATGCCTTCCGGCCCTTCCAGGGACCGGAGCGAGACCCGCCCCTCGGTGGTATAGCGCAGGGCGTTCCCGAGCAGGTTGCGCAGGATCTGCTCCAGCAGCAGCGGGTCGCTGCGGACCCAGTGATCCCCTTCGGCGATCTCCAGGGACAGGCCGCGCTCCGCCGCCATCGGCCGGCAATCGAGATCGAGGCGCCGGAAGAGCGGCTGCAGATGGAAATCGGCGATCGCCGGCTTGAGGGCCCCGGCATCCAGACGGGAGATGTCCAGCAGGCGGTTGAACAGGTCACGCAGGCCCGCGGCGGACGCCTCGGCGTTGCGCAGGGTCGGCTCCAGCTCCGGCTGTCGATTGGCGTTGCGCAGTGATTCGATGAACAGGGAGAGGGCGTGCAGGGGCTGGCGCAGGTCGTGGCTGGCTGCGCTGAGGAAGCGGCTCTTGTTGCGGTTGGCCCTCTCCGCCTGCGCCTTCTGGTAGCGAAGCTCCCCGACCAGCGAGAGGTTCCGGAAACGCAGTTCGAGGGATTCCCGGAGCACGGCGCTGAGGTTCCTGCCGAAGAAGCCCAGGCCGGCGATGTAGATCAGGCAGATGGCGCCAAGGACCCGGTCCTGGCCACCGTGCGTGAACAGGAGGACCAGCGCCAGGGGGGCGATGGCGGGGACGACGAAGGCGAGGAAGGCCGGCAGCCATGCCGTCAGCGAGGTGAAGGCGCCCGCGCCCAGCCCCATCAGGACGAACAGGATGAAATAGCGCTCCTCCGCCGCGGAGGGGCCATGGAGCCAGGCCGCGCCCAGGCCCCAGAACAGCCCGGTGAGCGCCGTCCAGGCGATGAAGCGCCTGCCCCAGACGGCCGCCGGCGTACCGTTCCCGCGGCAGAAGCCGCGGTAACTGAGGTGGCGCATCCCCAGCACCAGCGTGAACAGGGCGGCCCACGCGCCGAGGGGCAGGCTGCCGGCCCGTTCGCGGAAGACGAGCATCATCGCCAGCAGCAACAGGGTGTTGACCAGCAGCAGCAGGGGGTAGTGACGATAGAGGACCCGGATCTGTTCCTGCGCGATCCGGGGGCCGTCGCCTTCTGTCTGGGAGCTGCGGGCCATCCGGGGCGCTCGCGGGTGCTGGCTTCATCCCATCATACACCCATGTCCTTCCCGGGGCCGTGGGTCGACCTTCGCTCCGGCGGGTGACTGGGGTCAGCTCCGCCCCTGGCGGTACTGCTGGTCCCCGAACAGCACCGCGCGGGCGGTGGCGTCGGCCGGATCGCGCTGCCGGTCGGCGAGCACCGCCAGGCCGCGCTGCACGGCGGGGCGCTCGAGCAGGAGATCGCGCCAGCGGCGGTAGTGCCCCAGCCCCGCCGGGTCTACGCCCTGCTCCTCCGGGTTCAGCACCCAGGGCAGGGTGGCGATGTCGGCGATGCTGTAGTGCCCGCCGCCGAGGTACGCGCTTTCCCCCAGGCGCCGGTCGATCACGCCATAGAGCCGGCCCGCCTCGCGGGTGTAGCGCTCGATGGCGGCGGGGACCGGCTCCGGGGCGTACTTGCGGAAGTAGTTGGCCTGTCCGAGCATCGGCCCCACGCTGGCCATCTGGAACATCAGCCACTGCAGGACCTGCATGCGGGGACGGGGGTCGCAGGGGAGCAGGCGGCCGCTCTTCTCCGCCAGGTAGATGAGCATGGCGCCCGATTCGAACAGTGCCAGGGGTTTGCCGTCCGGCCCGTCCTGGTCGATCATGGCGGGGATTTTGTTGTTGGGGCTGATGGCGAGGAACTCCGGCGCGAATTGCTCGCCGGCGGTGATGTCCACCGGGTGCAGCCGGCAGGGCAGCCCGGTCTCCTCGATCATGATGTGCAGCTTCTGGCCGTTGGGTGTCGGCCAGGTATAGAGGTCGATCATGGGGTGCCTCGCGGGGATGGCCCGGTCGACAGGATGCCCGCAACGTTGCGGTGCCGGCAAGCGCCCGCTGCCCGCCGTGACGGCCCGGTCGGGCCTTGCCGCAACCATGGGAGGAGGGTGATGACCATCGAGGAAGAACTGCTGTCCGACCTCGGGCGCCTGTCCCGGCGCTTCCCGCCACCCCCGATCCGCAGTGTCTATCTGCCTGAGCCTCAACCTCATGCCCTGCGCCATACAGAGTTCGGGATGATCACGCTGGAAGATGGCAGCGCCGGGCTCTACTACGCCTGGCTGGGCGAGGGGCAGCAGGGGATGGATGAGCGCTATCCGGTGGAGACCCTCGTCGGCACCGATCCCCTGGCGCTGGCCGGCCGCCTGCCCGAGCGGGACGAGGCGGTGCGCTCCCTGGCCATGGCCGCGGTCAACGCGGTGACCGCCAGCGCCTTCGGCCGGGCCGGCTACCGGCCGCCCGACGCCCCCGACTCCTTCGGCGCGCTGCAGCTGCGCCCGGGCGACCACCTTGGCATGGTCGGCTTCTTCCCCCCGCTGATCGGGCGCCTGGCCGGCAGCGGGGTGCGCCTGACGGTGATCGAGAAGAAGCCGCGCTTCCTCGAACAGGAGCACGGATTCGAGGTGACGTCCGACCCCACCCGCCTGCGCGACTGCAACAAGGTGCTCACCACCGCCACCATCCTGCTCAACGGCACCGCCGGGGAAATCCTGGCGCAGCTCGGCCGGGCCGAGGTGGTGGTGATGGTGGGTCCGACCGCCGGCTTCGTCCCGGACAGCCTCTTCGCCCGCGGGGTCACCGCCATCGGCGGGACCTGGATCGAGGACGCGCCGCTGGCCATGGAGCGGCTGCGGTCCGACGAGCCGCTGGGGGAGGCGGCGCGCAAGACCCTCATCCACCGCGACGAATATCCCGGGCTCGGGGCGCTGCTCGCCTGAGGCGGCGGGGGATGCGGCGTACAATCCATCTCGATTCGCTTCATCCGGAGGCCCGCGATGACCACGAACCTCACCTCCCCCGTCAGCGCGCGGCTGGAAGCGATCGGCATTCCCTTCGAGTGGATCGGGATCCCGCTCGATCCCGAGCGCAAGCCGATCCGCTCCCTGGAGGACCTGATGACGTCACGGGGCATGACGCCCGCCCAGATCGTGCGCAGCCTGCTGTTCCGCGCCGGTAGCGGCGGCTTCATCTTGTTGGCGGCACCGGCTACTGCCCGCGTCGACTGGGCCGCCCTGCGCAGGGCCCTGGGCGAGCGGCGCCTGACCATGGCCACTCCGGAACAGGTGCTGGAGGTGACCGGCTACCCGGTCGGCGCGGTCCCGCCGCTGGCGCTGCCGGAATCGGTGACCGTGCTAGCCGACGAGTCGATCTTCACCCCGGAGCGGGTGGTCATCGGCAGCGGCCTGCTCGGCTGGGCCATCGAACTGGCCGGCGCCGGCCTGGACCGGGCGCTGGCCGGGACGCGGCGGGGCCGCTTCGTCTGAAGGGCCGCCAGGTTTCGTCGTCGTGTCAACCGCGCAGGGGTCCGCGCGTTGCAGTGGGTAGAGGTTGCACGACCCACCCACCAGAAACGGAGGAGAACGACGATGGAGATCAGACGAACCCTGGTTGCGGCGATCCTGCTCAATCCCCTGCTGCTGGCCGGCGCCCAGGCCGATCCCGGTGACGCGGTGGAGCGACGCCTGGACCATCGCGGCGATGTGATCGAGAAGCGGCTGGACCACCGTGGCGACGTAATCGACCGCCGTCTGGACCGCAAGGGTGACCGCATCGAGGAGCGGCTGGACCACCGCGGCGACGTCATCGAGGAGCATCTGGACCAGAAGGCGGACCGCCTGCGCGAGGCCGGCCATGAGAAGGCCGCCGAACATCTCGAGCACAAGGGCGACGTCATCGACCGCCGCCTGGACCGCAAGGGTGACCGCGTCGACCGGCGTCTGGACCGCAAGGGCGACCGCATCGACCGCCGCCTCGATCGCAAGGGGGAGCGGATCGACCGCCGCCTGGACCACCGGGGCGAACGGCTGGAACGGCGCTACGACCGGGCGCATGACGGGGCATCCCGCCGCCACGCCCATCACCGCCGGCATGGCCGTCACGAGCATGCCCGCCGGGCAGGCGCGAGATGAGTGGGCCGGGGTGGCCGGCGGGCGAGCCCTCCGGCCACTGCCGGTATTCATCCATAATGGGGACCGTCGGACTGAGAGCCTGCCATGCCGGGGCCATGGCCCGGGTGGCGGACGGGAGAGCAGAACTGGAACTGAAGGCGCGCATGGACCGTTTCCTGGCCGGGGAGGAGCGCCGGGCCTTCCGCATGGCGCACCTGGCCACGGGGGATCGGGAGGCGGCTCTGGACATCGTCCAGGACGCCATGCTGGCGCTGGTGCGCCGCTACGCGAAGCGGCCCGAGGCGGAATGGGGGCCGCTGTTCCAGCGCATCCTGCAGCGGCGGATCACCGACTGGCACCGTCGCCGCGCGGTGCGGCAGAAGGTGCACGGATGGTTCGGCCGAAGGGACAGGGACGATGAGGAGCGGGAGGACCCGATCCAGGCCAGCCCCGATCCGCGGACGGACGGTCCCGAGCAGCGCCTGGCCCGGGGGCGGGCGATGGAGGTGCTGGAGCGGGCCATCGGCGAACTGCCGCTGCGCCAGCGC
>RFJX01000201.1 GCA_003694425.1 Gammaproteobacteria bacterium | reverse complement strand
GTCCGGGTCTACGGATATTGCCTCATGACCAATCATGTCCATCTGCTGCTGGAGCCGGAGACGGCAGCCGGGCTCGGTGCCCTCATGAAACGCCTTGCGGGGCGTCAGACACGCTTCGTCAATCGTCAGGAGCCCCGCAGCGGAACCCTCTGGGAGGGGCGTTACAGGTCGAGCCCGGTCCAGTCTGATACCTATCTTCTCTCCTGCCTGCGCTACATTGAACTCAATCCGGTCCGGGCGAGGATGGTGGCATCGCCTGCAGACTATCCCTGGTCAAGCTATGCTTGCCATGCAGGTCTTCGTGAAATGCCGGAATGGCTCGATACCCCACCGGCCTATGAAGAACTTGGCAGTTCCGCGCGAGACAGGACAGCGAAGTATCGGGCCTTCGTCAGCGCAGGCGTTCCGGAGCAGGAACGGAAGCTGATCGTCGAAGCCGTGCAGCGAGGCCATCTGACAGGGAACGGCCGTTTCGTGGAGGAGGTCGAGCAGATCATCGGCCGCCGGATAGAGCAACGACGGAGAGGACGCCCCAGCCGGCGCCAGACAGCGTGATTTTCATCTTTGGCCGTCATCCAGTCCTTCGGCTATGGATGTTCGTACTGGGTGAGTGGGGTTGCAAGGATAACAACACAGGGAGATCCCGTTGGCGACAAACTATGTCCTGATCGATTTCGAGAACGTCCAGCCGGCCAACCTTGAAGTCCTGAACAAATATCCATTCCGGGTGCTTGTATTCGTGGGTGGCAATCAGACCAAGGTCCCCTTTGATCTGGCTTCCGCGATGCAGGAGCTTGGTGAATCTGCCCGATACATAAAAATCGCCGGATCCGGCAAGAACTCGCTCGACTTCCATATCGCGTATTACATTGGCGAACTCGCAGCAGGAGAACCGGACGCGTATTTCCACATCATCTCCCGCGATACCGGCTTCGATCCTCTCATCAAACACCTGAAGAGCAGGAAGATCAGGGTGCAACGTGAGAGCGATCTGGCGGAGATCCCGGTGTTGCGGATGTCGAACGCAACATGCTGTGCTGACAAGATTGAAGCGATCGTCAGCAACCTTGCCGGCCGGGGACAATCCAGGCCACGCAAGATAAAGACACTGTCCAACACCATCAATTCGCTTTTCACCGACAAGCTTTCGGACGAGCAACTGGCGGCCCTGGTGAAAGAGCTGGAGCAAAGGCGGTATATCAAGATCACCAACGATAACGTTTCGTACAATCTGCCGCATCCGCCCTGACAGCACGCAGGTCTCTCCCGTAACCTGCTTGCGTTACATTGCCAGATCGACAGGCAACGTTCTCATTGATAGACGTCAAACAAATCTGTCCCCAATTCACGGCCGAGCAGATCATCGGCCGCCGGATAGAGCAACGTCGGAGAGGGCGCCCCAGCCAGCGTCAGACAGCGTAATAATCTCGCTCCCTCCTTACGGACCTTCGGTGGCTTCATAAATAAATCTGTCCCCAAGCTGATCACTCTGTCGCTGCGCTGCTTGCATTGCGCCGCAGCACCTGTGGCGGCTGGCCGAAGGCGCGTAGGAAGGCGCGACGCATGTGGTCCCGGTTCCTGAATCCGGTCTGGCGTGCAACGATATCGATCGGGTGGCGGGACTGCTCCAGGAGGGTGCGCGCCGCTTCCACCCGGAGGTTTTCGATCGCCTTTGCCGGGGACTGGCCGGTCTCGGCCCGGAACACGCGGCTGAACTGACGAGGGCTCAGATGGGCCTTCTCGGCAAGCTGGGGCACGGTCAGTTGCGCATGCAGATTCTCCCGTGCATGCGCCAGCGCCGCCTGGATGCGATCGGACTTCGGGGCCAGTTCGAGCAGGGTGGAGAACTGGGATTGCCCGCCGCCTCTCCGGTGATACAGGACGAGCTTGCGGGCGACCGACTTGGCGGCAGCGGCGCCGAGGTCGTTTTCGATCAGCGCGAGCGCGAGATCGAGGCCTGCGGTCATTCCGGCCGAGGTCCAGATCGGGCCATCGTTCACGTAAATCCGGTCCTCGTCGATCCGGGCGAGCGGAAACCGCTGCTGGAGCTCGCGCGCATGCAGCCAGTGTGTGGTCGCGCGGCGCCCGTCCAGCAGCCCCGCTTCAGCCAGGACGAACGCACCCGTGCAGATGGCGGCGATCCGGCGATACCTGCGTGGCGCACCGCGCACGAATTCGATCATGGCCTGGGTAGAGGGCTGCGGGAAGGTCGCGCCACCAACGACCAGCGTATCCTCAGGTTGCTCGTCGAAGCGTTCACTTTCGAGCCGGATGCCGGAAGAGGTGCGGACCGCACCGCCCGACTCGGAAACGAAGCGCAGGCCATAACTCGCCTGATTTTCGATCGTATTGGCCGTTTCGAAGGCCGAGGCGACAGCCAGGGCCATCACGGAGTACCCGGGGTAGATGACGAATGTGATGCGTCGCATGGCTCCGGCGCCTCATGACCCATATGTATGCATATATGACCTATGAGACACACCATTGCAAGCGCTATATTCCCTGGACAGAGCGCTGAAATGGTTACAGAGGAGGAGTACATCCCATGAACAATCCATCATCCAGAGGCGTCGCGGTCGTGACCGGCGCCTCCTCCGGCATCGGTGCAGTCTACGCCGACCGTCTCGCCAGGCGCGGCCATGACCTGATCCTCGTGGCGCGGAACGAGGAGCGCCTGAAGTCCGTCGCGGACCGGATCAGGGGCGAAACGGGCCGCGAGGCCGGGATCCTGCCTGCGGATCTGACCGACCGGTCCAGCCTGGCCAGGGTCGAGGCCGTGCTGAGGGAAGACGAGACCGTCACCGTGCTGGTCAACAATGCCGGCATCGGCTCGGTCGCCTCGATCCTGCAGGAGGACATCGACAAGGTCGACGCCATGATCGACCTGAACATCAGGGCGCTCACACGGCTGTGCTACGCCGCCGCGCCCGCATTTGTTGCCCGTGGCCGCGGCACGATCATCAATATCTCATCGGTCGTCGGGATCGCGGCCGAGATGCTGAACGGCGTGTACAGCGCGTCGAAATCCTATGTCCTGAGTTTCGGCCATTCCCTGCAGAAGGACCTCGCAGACAAGGGCGTGCGTGTGCAAACCGTACTCCCCGGGGCCACGGCAACGGAATTCTGGGATGTGGCCGGCTATCCCGCGCAGAAGACATCGGCCATCACGATGTCGGCCGAGGACGCCGTCGATGCGGCACTGGCGGGTCTTGACAGTGGTGAACTCGTCACCATCCCCGGCCTGCACGAAGGCGAAGCATGGGACCGCTGGGAAGCGGATCGGCGTGAACTGTCGAAGAAGTTCGGCAATGCCAGCCCGGCGCCGCGGTACGGCCTGTGAGAACCGGGGCCGGAATGCAGGCCACCCTCCCTCCATGAAATACCCTGGCAAGGGTCCCTGACCTCCGCTACCGCTCAGGCCGGTCCGGCGGCAGAACCCCGGGCTTCGACCTGATCCGATATCCTCCATGCAGCCTGCGCCGGTTACGGACTGGACGTGGCCGGCATATGTGTGATGTATTACCCGACAGGCTGGACTGGCCCACCTGAGCCAGGCCTCCCGCCAGGTCGCAGATCGCGCGCGTGGTGATGACCAGCGCAGGACACAAGGAAGATGAAACCACCCGAATTCCCCCGGGATGAGACCGAACGCCTGAGGGCGCTCCACTCACTCAATATCCTGGACACCCCTCCCGAGGAACGCTTCGATCGGCTGACGCGGATTGCAAGGCGCCTGTTCGATGTGCCGATCGCCCTGGTCAGTCTCATCGACGAAAATCGACAGTGGTTCAAGTCGAATCTAGGCCTGGAGGTCAGGGAGACGCCGCGCGAGATCTCCTTCTGCGGCCATGCAATCCTCGGAGAGGAGGTCTTCATCATACCGGATGCCACCGCGGACGAGCGCTTCGCCGACAACCCGCTCGTGGTCGGCGAACCCGGGATCCGATTCTATGCCGGTTGCCCGCTGAGGCATCCTGACGGCAGCCGGCTGGGGACGCTCTGCATCATCGACACGAAGCCGAGGGAGCTGAGCGGTGAGGATATCGAGACCCTCAAGGATCTGGCCTCGATGGCGGAACGGGAACTCGCCGCGATTCAGCTGGCGACCCTGGACGAACTCACCGGCATCAGCAATCGCAGGGGATTCATGCTGTTGGGGCAGCACACCTTGAGTCTGTGCAGACGCAGGCGGCTCTGCGCAACCCTGGCCTATATCGATCTGGACGCGTTCAAGCAGATCAATGACACGCTGGGTCACGAGGAGGGTGACCGGGTGCTGGCCGCCTTCGCCGACAGGCTGGCTGCGACCTGCCGCGAATCGGATATCTATGCACGTCTGGGTGGCGACGAATTCGTCATCCTGTTCGTCGATGCGACCAGGCCCGTCGCGCAGGAGGCCCTCGACAGGCTACGCACCGTGACGGGCGGTGCCGATGGGAAAGAAGCCGGTCGGGGGGAACCCTCATTTTCCTATGGCCTGGTCGAGTTCGATCCCGGCAGGCACGATTCCATCGAGGCGCTGGTAAGGGAAGCGGATGCCCTGATGTACCAGCACAAGCGATCCGGATCCGGGCAGGAATCTGCTGATGTGACCTGCGTCACTGCCACCGGAACAGGCAGCGCCGGCGAGAGGGCCGAATGAGCAGGGACGCTGCGCCTGGAGTCCCGCCCCTCCCGGTGGCCATGGCTTTGAGCACAACCGGTAACGGTTCCCGGTGATGCGCGGAACGGCACGGCTGCGTCTCTACCAGTTCCCCTTTTCCCACTACTGCGAGAAGGCCCGCTGGGCGCTGGACCTCAAGCGGGCGGACTACCGCGTGCGCAACCTGTTGCCCGGGCGGCATCGGGAGACGACACTGGCCATCGCCAGCGGCAGTTCAGTGCCGATCCTCGCAGATGGTGACCTCATCGTGCAGGGTTCTGGCGAGATCATCACGTATCTGGATCAACGGATCCCGGCGCCCGCGCTGACCCCAGCGGATGAGGAACTGGCAGGCCGGGCGCTGGCCTGGGAGGCGGAGCTGGATGAGGCGGTGGGCGTGAACCTGCGCCTGTGGTTCTATTTCCACCTGCTCGATGACGAGACGCGCGCGATCGATTTCCTCTCCCGGGAGAGCGGGGAGGAGGGACGCGAGCTGCTGGCCGGAGATTTCCCCGCCCTGCGGGAGGGGATGCGCCAGCGGCTGCGGATCGATGCCGGGAATGCGGCGCGGGCGCAGGAGGCGCTGGCAGCGGTTTTCGAGCGGCTGGACGAGGCACTGGCGGGACGGGACTTTCTTGTCGGGGATGCCTTCAGCCGCGCCGATCTGACCGCCGGCGCCCTGTTCTCGCCCCTGTTCGGGCCACACGCCTTTGCATCCCGCTTCCTGGGCGAGCCGCTGCGCGAGTTCGTGCGGGAGCGGGCGCCGCGGCGGGCCGCGCGCTGGCTCGAAGCGATCTACCGGGCATACCGGCCGGTGCACTGACCGGGTATGCCTGCCGGTGCAGGCTGGATGCCGGTGGCGCGACCGCTCATTGCTTGCGCAACCGCTCGAGATGCTTCTTCAGTTGCTTCTCGAATCCCCGGATGGCGTCATCATCGGGTGAGAGCCTGTGCGCCTGGCGCAGGAGCCAGGCCGCTTGACAGGAAACGGCCGTTTCGTGGAGGTGGTCGGGCAGATCATCGGCCATCGGATAGGGCAACGTCGGAGAGGGCATCCCAGCCGGTGGCAGCCAGTGTGATTTCGCTGCCGCCCGTTTTCTGACCAACGGTGACTGGGTAAGCAAATCCATCTCCAATCCAGGATCACCATGGATAGGTCCTTGCTGCGTACAGGACCCAGGCCAGGGCGACGAGGCCGTAGGTGAGGTATTGCATTGTGGCTACCCTTTGCCTGATTTCCCCACCTGACGTGATGCGTGCCAGTGCCGGCAGCAGGAGCAGGACTGGTGTTGCGCCGAGGTTGATGAACAGGGCGGCCAGGTCGCCGAAGTCCTCCTTGACGAAACCAAGATTGAACAGTGCCAGGCCGGCCCCGCACAGTGCCAGCAGCCTTGCTGCATGCAATGGCCATCGTCCCTGACCTGTCGGAGCGCAAAGGATTGCGATGACCAGCAGCCACTGCACAGCGGTAGCCGTTTTGTACAGGCCGAACGGGAAGAGCAGCCCGAGCAGTGGGTAGAGAGCGGATGGATAGCGCATATGCAGGAGTGACAGGAGGACCGGAACAGCGACCAGGGCCGTGGAAAGCCAGTAGATGCCGAGTATCCATTTGTTCCGACGGATCTTGCCGAGCAGCAGCCCGATGCCGATGGCAATCGGCAGGTGGAGATAGTATGCCGGCCAGAAGAGGATCCTTGCGTATTCGCCGGCATAGTGCCGACCCACAAAGGCGGTGGTCACGACGGCGATGTCGGCAATCAGCAGGAGAGCGACATATCTTGCCGTGTCCGCCCGGCCATTGCACCGGGATCCGGAATCTTCCCCGAGAGATCCCTGTCCGGGTTGGCCCGACGGACCAACGTCTGTGTCGTTCATCGGCTTGCGGTCCGTACGGGCGATCCAGGCGGGAATATCCCGGGAGAGATCAGGCGGCGTAGAGGGGACAAAACGTATCTCCCGTGTATGCCCTGTAACCAACATGATGAAGGGAAGTAGCGTAGCCCATCCGGTACAATCTCCAAAGTGGTGATCTCTGCGAGGGGTGGAAGAAGGTCCTCTGCATTCGACGGGATATCCGGGCTCTTTGATACACGTCAGACAAATCTCTCCTCAATCTGCCGAAATGTTTGAAATAAAGACCATCTTTCTCTTCCTGGTAACGGCAGTCGCCGAGATAGTCGGGTGCTACCTTCCCTACCTGTGGCTGACGCAGGGGAGAAGTGCGTGGCTGCTCGTTCCCGCAGGGATGAGCCTGGCGGCCTTCGCGTGGCTCCTGTCCCTGCATCCCACAGCGGCAGGTCGTGTCTATGCTGCCTATGGTGGTGTCTATATCTTTGTGGCCATCCTCTGGCTCTGGGTGGTAGATGGCATAAAGCCGACTGTGTGGGATCTCGCCGGCTCAGCGGTGGCGCTTGCAGGCATGTCGATCATCATGTTCGCGCCAGGAGACTCATGAGCGAATATCGGTTTGCGCACACCAGATCGCAGATTCTCGCTGTTCTCGTATGTCTTTTATGGCAGCCATGGAGAACCCGTGAGACCATATGGTTGTGACATCCTGTTGCCTGTTGACCGATGACCAACACATCTGGAGGAATCGGAAATGTCGAATGAGGGATACCATGAGCCGATCAGCGAGCTTTCGGACGAGACCAGGGACATGCACCGGGCTATCGTGTCGCTGATGGAGGAACTCGAGGCGGTGGACTGGTACAACCAGCGGGTCGATGCCTGCAGGGATGAGGAACTCAAGGCGATACTCGCGCACAATCGTGACGAGGAAAAGGAACATGCCGCCATGGTGCTGGAATGGATTCGGCGCAAGGATCCGGCCTTTGACGGGGAGCTGAAGGATTACCTGTTCACTGAAAAGCCGATTGCACACGAGTGAATAGTCCCCCGCGGGGCTTGGTGGCCGGCTGCAAATGCCACGCGTGATGCCTGCCCCAAGGCCCTGCATGTGGGCAATCGGGCCCGTGCATTCAGCCCCCTGGAAGAGGATCGTTCCATGTTGATCAACATTCTGGCGTATCCCGGCATGACCATGCTGGACGCGATTGGTCCCTATGAGGTGCTGAGCAGGTTGCCGGGGAGCCGTATCCAGTTCGTGGCGTCCGATGGAGGGCCCATCCGGTCGGATACCGGATTCGTCAACTTCCTGCCCACGTGTGATCTCGCATCCGCCGGCCAGGCGGAGATCGTGCTGGTGCCGGGAGGGCCACCGGAAATGGTGATGCCGGTCGCGCTGGACCCCGGCATCCAGTCGTGGCTGCAGCGGCAGCACGACCATTCGGTCTGGACCGCTTCCGTCTGCACGGGTGCGCTGATCCTGATCGAGGCCGGAATCATCGCGAAGGGTGGGGTCTCCTCACACTGGGCGGCGGCGGAGGCGATAGCCGCCAGGGGTCTTGCCTGTACCGGCGAGCGCATCACCAGAACGGGGAAGGTGTTCACGGCCGCCGGGGTTTCTGCCGGGATCGACATGGCCCTGGCGCTCTGCGCCGAAGTGGCGGATACCGCCACCGCCCAGGCCATTCAGGTCGGTATCGAATACGACCCCGCACCTCCATTCCCGTATGCCGGGTCCGATCCCGCGGTCAGGGAGCGGGCACTCGAGTTGCTGGAGGGATCCGCCGCCGGGATGTGAGGCCCGGGCCCGATCCCCCGGTGCGCGCCCCGGCCAGGGTGGTGTCCTGCAACGGGCTTCGGTCTCCTGCAGTTGAACTGTGTGCCCGACACGGAAGCTTGCGCATCCGGGTTACGCGCCTCAGCGCGACTTCAATTGCTTCTTGAGGAGCTTTTCGAAGGCCCTGATGGCGTCGTCGTCGGGTGCCAGCTTGTGGGCCTTGCGGAGCAGGCGGGCCGCTTCCCGGAACTGCAGCCGGCTGGCGGCCTCCTGGGCCCGGGCCAGCAGGCTGCGGGCCTCCAGGCGTCTCTGCCAGGCGGCGATCTCGCGGTTGGCCGGGTCGAGCCGGTGGGCCTGTCGCAGCAGTTCGGCTGCCCTGGCGGTCTCTCCGCCGCGGGCGGCAGTCTCCGCCGCAGCGACCAGCCGCGCGGCCTCGAGCTTGTCCCGGTAGACTTTCAGATCGGGCGAATCGGGCGCCAGCTCGAGTGCGCGATCGAGATAGTCCCGGGCCTTCTCCAGCTCCCCGCGCTCCGCCGCCGAGGCGGCCAGCCCAGTGTACT